>VXMO01000056.1 GCA_009841045.1 Dehalococcoidia bacterium | reverse complement strand
GCCCAGTTGAAAAAGTGCCATTTCGCACTGCTGGGCATAGGCTATGAGCGGTGATGGTGGGGGCGTCGGACTTGGTGTGGGGGAGGGCGTTGCCGTCGGCGTTGGCCTTGGAGTTCGCGTGGGTGTAGCAGCCGGCGTGGGGGTTGGTGTGGCTGTGGGGCTCTCTATCGTCGTTGGCTGAGGAGTTACCGTAGGTTCTACTTTCGCCGGGGGTGACTCAGTGGGTTCAGATTCCTGGCAAGCGATCAGGAGAACTACTGTCAGAAGCGAGAGGGCAAGAACAATCAGTCGAAACATGGCTATAGGGTAAACCAAGGCGCATAAGGACGTGTGCTGGCGCTATATCGTTCTTTAGATTCCTCGGCTGCGCTCGGAATGACAAGGGTTGGAACTGAACCGGTAGCACCTTATTTCTCTTGACAGGAGCGCACTAAGTTTTATAATATCATTATCAAGTTTAGTGCAGGAGGTTAGGAACAATGACGGTGATGCGATGGAACCCCTGGCCAGCCCGCTCCTCGTTCGGACGCAGCCTGGACCGCTTCTTCAATGACACGCCCTCGTACGCATGGTGGCGCAACAGCGGCAACCTGCGGATCGACGTTGAGGACAAGCCGGACAGCTATAGCCTGACGGCGTCCCTGCCCGGTTTCGAGCCGGATGACGTGGACATCTCGATCACAGGCCGAACGCTCACGGTGTCCGCGGAGTCGAAGGCAGAGACGGACAAGACGGAGGACAGCTACGTGCTGCGTGAGCGCTACAGCGGCTCGCTGATTCGACGCCTCATCCTCCCCGGAGCGATTGACGCGGCCGACGGCATGTCCGAGTTCAAGAACGGTGTGCTGACCATCAGTCTCCCCAAGGCGTCCGGTTCTGAGACCCACAAGGTGGCGATCGGCGCCGGGGAGTAATCCTCACTCGCCTCCCCATGAGAGGGGCTTCACTGAAAGGTGGGGCCTCTCTTGCTTTTTGTGGAGGGGGCGGGAATGACAATGTCTAGTCGTCGTCTGCGATGAGGACGGCGCGGGCGGCGGCGCCGTCGAGGCCGGGGGTTTTGAGGGGCAGAAATGCGAGGGTATATTCGCGGCCGGCTTCGACGTTCGTGAGGTCCAGACCCTCCATGATGACGCCGTTCGCGCCGAGAATGGCGAGGTGGGCCCTGGGGCCTTCGCTACCGAATCGCTCAATCGATAGATAGTCGATTCCGACCGACCGCACACCTTTCTCTACAAGCCATTCGGCGGCCTCAGGGGTTAGGAAGACGAAGCGCGGCTGAAAGTAGTCCCGTGTCCACAGCACCGAATTACGTGTCTTGAGGAGAAGGCGCTCGACGGGCGTGTCCGGCATAGCGGCTTCAAGGTGTTCGACGGTGATGCCCGTGCCCATGGTCAGCCCGGTGAGATCCGCGACCCAGGCAGGACCGACAAGCATCTCAAGGGGCAGGGTCTCGGTTTCCGCGCCGCCCTCGATGTGGCGCGCGGGCACGGTGATGTGCGTGCCGTTATGAGAGCCGATCTCGATGCGGGACAGCCTCATGCTGTCCTTGTGGATTGTTTTCTCGGTGCTGGCGAAATAGGGGGCGTCGCCCGGGTAGACGTGCATCCCGTCTTTGAGAGACTTCAGCGGGACGGAGATGTCGATGACGCGCACGATATATGAAGATGACCGGTGGCGTCCTGCCGTCAGCCTGTCAGGGCAAGACCGCCATCAACGGCGATAAGTTGTCCGGTGATGTACGAGGCGCGATCCGTGCAGAGGAACGCGACGATCTCAGCGATTTCCCACGCATGACCACGCCGCCCAAGCGGGATGTGGTCGGTCAACTGCTGCTTGATCTCTTCCGGCAGGTTCTCTGTAACGTCGGTGGAGATGTAGCCGGGAGCAACGATGTTGGCGGTGACGTTTCTCGCCGCCAACTCCTTGGCCACGCTATAGGTGAATCCGGTGAGGCCGGACTTGGCGGCGGCATAGTTGGATTGGCCGGGGTTGCCGGCAAGCGCGACGACGGAGGAGATGTTGATAATGCGCCCCCACCGCTCACGCATCATGGAACGGATGACGGCGCGCGTGCAGAGGAACGGTCCGCGCAGATCCGTCCCAATGACGGTGTCCCAGTCATCGTCGGTCATGCGGAGGAGGAGTTTGTCGCGGATGATGCCGGAGTTGTTGACGAGAATATCGACCTTGCCAAAGGTCTCCACCGCGCCATTGACCATCGCCTCAACCTGATCGGTCTGCGACACGTCGGCCTGGAACGAGGCGCTCTCGACACCGAGGCCCTTAATCTCCTCAACAACTCCCTGTGCAAGATCGCCGCTCGCGTTGTAATTGACGGCGATATTAGCGCCCATTGAGGCGAGTTTGAGCGCGACAGCCTTGCCGATGCCACGTCCGGAGCCGGTGACAAGGGCGACGTGGCCAGCGAGTTCCTTGGATTCCTGCGTTGCCAATTCGGCCTGGGTCTGCATGTGTCTAAGCTCCCGCCGAGGCGGCCGGCTCAGCGGCCTGGCTCCGCGCATGAATGGCGCTCAATTCGTCTTTGACGGCCGCGACAACGTTATGGTCCTTCATAAGCTCGGCGGTGCGAATTGCCCCATGGACCATAGGGGCACGGGCACGGCCATGTCCGACAATGACGATGCCGTTGACACCCAGAATTGGGCCGCCTGCCGTCTCCATCAGGTTGATCTTTCGGAAGATACTCATGGCGATGTCACGGGCTTTGTCAGGGCCGATTTCCGGGGCAAGACGCTCGCCAAGGTCACGCGCGATAGCCTGACCCAAGCCTTCGCTGTATTTGAGCAGGGCGTTGCCGACAAAGCCGTCCGCAAGGACAACATTCGCCTTGCCCTGCACTGCTTCATGCGCCTCAACGTTCCCAATGAAGTTCAGGCCGGAACCTTCCTGTAGCGCCGTGTACGCCTCTTTGACCTGCTTGCTGCCCTTGGTCGGCTCCTCACCGACGTTGAGCAGCGCGACGCTGGGGTTGTCAATCTGCAAGTAGGCGCGGGCGGTGGCAACGCCGATAGCGGCGAAATCAAGGAATTGGGCGGGACGGGCGTCAACGTTTGCGCCCATATCCAGCCAGATTGTGTTGGGCGCATAGCCGAGCGCGGGACCGCCCAACACGGGACGATCAAGGTTCTCAAGAGTGCCGAGCAGGAAGTGGGCGCTGGCCATCAACGCGCCGGTGGACCCCATGCTGACGACGGCATCAGCCATGCCCTCCTTAACGAGGCCGGTGGCGACGAGAACGGAGGCCTTTGGCTTGCGGCGCAGGGCGAGGGCAGGCTGTTCCGTCTCTTCAATGGCGTCATCGGACGGGACAACCTGGATGGCGAGTCCGCTGACATCGTGATTGTCCAACTCCGCCTGCACGCGGTCAGGCACGCCCACGAGAAAGACGGTTGCTCCCTCACGAGCCGCCGCAACGCCACCACTGACGATCTCCGCAGGGGCATGATCACCCCCCATAGCATCCAGCGCCACGCGGAATCCGCGTCCATCAAGCGGGGGGGTCGTCACGATTCCATCCTCCGATCAGGCTCGCCCATACGGGGCGGCGCGCTTATTGTTCCTTTACAGTCAGTGTCGCGTCGCCGGTCGCGAGGCGTTCGCGGGGTTCGGCTTTCCAACATTCTACGATGCAATGCACGTCTATTGTGCCATCGTCTCGCGGTTGGCGTGACCGCTCTTCTGCGGATACTTCCACAACGTCACCGGGGCGGGCGGGGGCGCGGAAACGCGCGCGCATCCTGCCGGTGCCAGCCCACGCTGCGCCGTATACCTGCGAAAGCGCTTCAGACATGTATCCGAACAGGATCATGCCGTGGGCGATTGTGCCGCCGAATCGGGTGGTCGCGGCAAAGTCGGCGTCAAGGTGGACCGGGTTGTGGTCGCCTGAGGCTTCGGCATAGGCAGCGATGCGCTCTTGCGTCACTGTTCGGGTGAAGACCGGGCCGGTGTTCTCAGTCATAAGGCCGCCCTTACTCAGTACCGGCGGGGAACATGACTGTTCCGGCGCCGGTGGCGAGCTGCCGGCTACCACCGGCTTCGTCCGGGTAGCTTTCGACATTGAAGTCCAGGGAGACCAGTGTCAGGCCCGCCCTGTTCGAGACATTGGCGACGACGGCTTCGCACAAAGCCCGAGCGCCCACGGGGATCGGACTCAATACGCGGATCTCCTGCGAGGCGTGGAGGGAACCGAGAGGAAGTGAAACGTGTTGGAGGAGGACGCCAAGGGAAAGGGAGGCCATGACGGACGGCGGAACGATTTCTACTCCGTTCTCATCCCGAGGCAGGGTAGCCTCAATGGAGTCCAGGAGGCCGACGACGGCCTCACGACTGAGATCAAGCGGTGTTGGTGTGAATTCCTGCCCGGGATGAAGTGTTTCGAGCCCTGCGCGGGCGTTGGGTTCAGGAGCTGAGGAAGTCAACCAATGCCCTGTTGAACTCGTCCGGCTTGTCCAGGTTGGAGAGGTGGCTGGCATCAGCGATTGTGACCAAAGTTGAGTTATAGATCGCGTCCGCCATTGCCTGCGCATCCACGGGCGGCGTGATGCCATCCTGATCGCCAACGACGATCAGGGTGGGCACGTGGATGCTGCCCAGCGTATCAGTCTGGTCACGGCGAACCGCCATGCCGCGGGCTGCCCCCGCGACACCCTCGGGTGACGCAGCGCGAATCATATCAGATGCCTTGGCAACCACGTCCGGCTTGCCGTTAACTGTGGCTTCAGTCAACATCCGCGCGGGCAGCGCCTCAGCGAGGCCGCCGACCCCATCCGCCTCAACCTGCTTGGCAAGATTTTCGCGTCCCTCTGCGGCCTGTTCAGTATCCGGCAGGTGGCGCGTATCAAGCAGCATCAGGCTGTCAAGGTGCTCCGGATAGGCGGCGGCAAAGGCCAACGCAACGTAACCGCCCATGGAGAAACCTCCAAGCGCGACCTCTCCGAGAGAGAGTTCCTCAACGAGTATGTGAAGATCCTCTGCAAGCATCTCCATCGTGTAGGTCTCGTTTGTCGCGCCGGAATCGCCGTGCCCGCGCAAATCGTAGGTGATGACGCGGTGGCTGCCCGACAACGCCGCAACCTGGTCGTCCCACATGGACTTGTTGTAAGGAAAGCCGTGGATGAGCACGACGGGCGGCCCATCACCTTGCCCCTGGTCTGTGTACGCGGTTTCAATCCCGTTGGTCTGAACGGTCGGCATAAACGTGTCCCCCTAGCCCGAATAGCGAAGTCGTATGAACTGACTAGAGTGTAACAGTGCTCAAACAGGCGCTGCCATAGCGCGGAAACGGGCGTCCCTGCGCTACAATTACAGAACACAGTTCCAGGATTGTTCGGGGGGTATGACAGTGACATCAACCACTGGGGGTAACGGCTCAAAGCTTGTCGGAACGTCGGTTCCGCGTGTGGACGGGCCGGAAAAGGTAACGGGTTCTGCGGTGTACGGGCTTGACGCGCAGATGCCCGGCATGTTGTGGATGAAGATTCTGCGCAGCCCGTTCCCTCATGCGCGCATCGTTTCCGTCGATACATCAGCCGCCAGCGCACTCCCGGGTGTGGAGCTCGTTCTGACCGGCGAGGATGTCAAGGATCTGCTGACCGGATCCGTTATCAAGGACATGCCGCTGCTGGCATGGGACAGGGTCATGCTGGTCGGCGACAAGGTGGCCGCCGTCGTCGCAGACGATGAGGATATCGCGCAACAGGCTATTGGCCTGATTGACATCGAGTACGAAGAGTTGCCGGCAATTATAGAGCCTGAAGACGCGATGACGGACGACGCGCCGATTCTGCATCCGAACGCGGCGTCCTATGAAGGCATGCCCCCGATTGATGAGCATCCGAACCGTTACGCCGGCGTGCATTTCGCCAAGGGTGATCTCGACGCGGGCTTTGCCGACGCTGATCATGTCATCGAGCGAACCTACAGGACTCCCCTGCTCCATCAGGGCTATCTTGAGCCGCACGCATGCCTCGTCTATGTGGATGATGAAGGCATTGTTCAGGTGTGGAACGCGAACGATACCCCTACGGGCGCCCAGCAGGAACTGGCGCGGTTGTACGGCCTGGATGAGGACAACATCAATTTCAACTTCAATTACGTGGGCGGCTCGTTCGGCGGCAAGTCGTCCGGCACGGATGTTGCCCTCGCATATGAGTTCACGAAGCGGACCGGCAGGCCGATCAAGTGGACGATTGAGTACGACGAAGAGTTTCAGAACATGACGATGCGCCACCCGGCAACGATGCGGGTAAAGGCGGGCGTCAAGAACGACGGCACGATCACGGCGTGGGAGTCCGAGATTCACTTCGCGGGAGGAGGCTACGCGGCTTACGCTCCAATACCGGCCATCATGGGCATCCTTGAGATTGTCGGGCCGTACCGTATTGCGAACGTCAAGGTGGACTCGCATCAGGTGTACACCAACACGTCTCCGTGCACATACGCTCGCGCTCCCGGGCACGTACAGGGCCACTTTGCCGGGGAATCGCACATGGACGTGCTGGCGCGAGCCATCGGAATGGACCCGATGGATTTCCGGCTGCACAACGTTGTTGAGCCCGGCGAGGAGTATCCGACCGGTGAGGAGTGGGAGAACGTGCAGGCCGGCGCGGCGCTCAGGCGCGCGGCGGAGGCGGCAGGCTACTACGACCCGAAGCCGGAGGGCGTGGGACGCGGCGTGGCCATTGGCAGCCACTCGCAGATCGGCGTGACAGGCAGTGTGGCCGTGAAGGTTATGGAGAATGGCCGCGTTGAGGTCAACCATCCGGTCTTTGACCCAGGGACGGGAACTGGCACGATCATCGCGCAAATCGTTGGTGATGAGCTTGACATTCCAATCGACCGAATCGATGTCGTGACATGGTCGACTCGTGAGGGCAAGACGGGAGACATGGGCATCGCTGGGAGCCGTGGCGCGCGGATGTTTAGCACAGCAGGTTTCAACGCCACCCAGGAGGTCAAAGGGCGGCTGCAGCGCCTCACGTCAGAGTTCATGGGTTGGGACGAGGAGCGGCTGACCATTGAGGCAGGCCACGTGGTGAACGGCGCGAACGCGGACGAGCGAATCGCGATTGAGGACATTGCGCGGCGCTTTGGGGAGCCCGTTGGCGCGCGGACGGATGAAATGGAGGGGTTTGACAGCCCGTGGAACGGCTACGGCGTCCACGTCGTAGATGTGTCCGTCGACCCTGATACGGCCGAAGTGACGCCGCTTCGATACACGGCAGTCCATGAGACGGGCCGCGTGCTGAATCCAATGGGATTCACAAGCCAGATTGAAGGCGGCATCGTCCAGTCCATTGGTTCGGCGTTGATGGAGGGCCTATTCTACGACGAGAGCGGGCGTGTGACGAATCCGTCGTTCGCGGACATGAAGCTCCCGACTGCTCGCGACATTCCGAGCCTGGACGTTGTCGTGATGGAGTCCGATGACGGTCATGGCCCACTCCGGGCGCGTGGCATCGGGGAGCATGCCAACAGCATGGCGGCTCCGGCCATCGCTAACGCAGTTGCAGACAGCATCGGCGCGCGCATCGACAGCCTGCCAATCACGGCGGAGAAGGTGTACCAGGAACTGCATCAGTGATCGCCGGGGGGACCGAAATGAGTGGTGCCCGAAATGATGGCGGTGGTAATGACCATGGATCTCTTGCGCGAGCATGGGAGATCCTTGTCGCGCGAGCAAGAGGGGGTCGGACGATCTCCTACGGCGAGATGGCAACAGCATTGGTTCTCAGCCCCCAGAGTGGCCAATTCACCGAGATATTGAATGAGCTTTCCCGCGCCGAAGAGGCGGCAGGGCGCGGGTTGCTGGGAGTGCTGGTTGTCCGGAAGCGGCAAGGAACACCCGGCGCCGCATTCTTCAATCTCGCCCGCGAGGTCGGTCGTCGATTTGATAATGAGAGAATCTTCTACCTGGAGGAGTCGGAAAGAGTCATCGCCCATTGGCAAGGACGCCCGGCTGATGAACTGGATATTCTGCACGACCATGTCGTCGAGGAATTAGAGCGTCTCTACTACAGCACGCATCCCACAGGGCTCGCGGACTCTGATAGCACTCCGACCAGGGAACCTCGCGCCTCTTCAGGTGTTGGCAATATCATCAAGAGGATATTTGGCCGAAGATCCTAATTTGGAGTGTTTACGAGAGAGCCATGGTCTATGAGCCTGACCCGTTGCTGACTTCTCTCGCGCTGGGGCGGCAGCGCGAGCGGGAGGCGGAGGATGAGAGCCCCGGAGTGCCGATTGACGCCGCGCTGATTGAGCGCGCGCGTCAGATTCTTATCCCGATCGCCCGCAGCGGAGAGCGCGTGACGTACGTGCAGTTCGCCGCCCAACTGGGCGACCCTGCCATCAACCCCAGCAATGCACGCGAACTGCTAGCGATGGTATGCGAGGTTGAAGGCGCTAATGAGCGTCCACTGCTTGGTGTCGTCGTGGTTTACCAGCACATGAAACGGCCCGACGCCCGGCTCTGCGACCTTATTCGCGAAATGCGCGGATGGGACTGCGACGATGAAGACGCATTCCTCAAGGAGATGGCGCTGGTCTACGAGTATTGGCGTCCTCTCTGACGATTCTCAGACGGAGACGAGAGAGGGATTCCATCTATGCCTATTGAACTGCGTGATCTGGCGCGGCTGCCGCCCTCCATCGAGAACATGGCGTTCTCCAAGATTCGTGTTGAACGCCTTCCGGAGGAAGAGGCGACACGCTTCTTCAATGGGCTGTATGAGGCTGCCCTGCTTTCCCATGATGACGGGGATTGGTCACGTGTGGAGTCCTACCTAAGCGATTGGGAGCGCGATCTCATTTCCCGGGTTAATCCCAACGCCATCTCATTTGATTCATCGCCGTGGACACCATTTGAGAAGCCGCTTTCAGAGGCGCGCATTGCGCTGCTCACAACAGGCGGGGCCTATGTGCGGGACACACAGGAGCCGTACATCGACGACGACCCTTCCTATCGTGTGATTTCGTCTACCACACCGGCATCTGATCTCGCGATTTTCCACGTGCACTATGACACTTCCAACGCGGAGAAAGACATCAACGTCATCTTTCCCATTGAGCGACTGCGGGAGATGGCCGCAGAGGGAGCGCTAGGCTCCCTCTCGGCTGATGCGTTCGGTTTCATGGGGTATATCGTCGGTGACAATATCCCGCGCCTGATGGAGGAGACGGCGCCGGAGGTGGCGCGGATGTTGGTGGCCGACAGGGTGGACGCGGCCCTGATTGGAACGACTTGACCAATATGCAATCAGTCCGGAGGGCTGATCGCGCGGGTGCTTGAGGAGCACGGGATTTCTACAGTGGTGGTCAACCAGGGTTTGCAGCAGCCCATGCGCGTCAAACCACCACGTTCACTCTATGTGAAACATCCTTACGGGCAGCCGTTCGGACAGCCTGGCAATGTGGAGCAGCAGCGCACCATTGTCGAAGACGCGCTGGATTTGCTGGAAACTGTCAAGGAAACGGGAACAATCGTCCACTCGCCTTACAGATGGCGTCGTGAGGATTTTGCGGCGATTCGTAGGGAGCGGGGCGGTCAGAAGTAGCCGGGGGCGCCTCGGTTAGCTGAACGAGCTAGTCCTCGTGACCCTCAATCGGGTCTTCAGCCAACGCGTAATCAAGCTGAGCAAGGTCCTGCCTTAGGCGGCGCGCCATCGGCAGCATGGTGGACGCCGTCATACCGGCGCCGATGAATCCTCCCAGGAGTGGGATAGCCTTGGCGAATCCGCGCGTGAACGTGTCCTTGGTGATCTTGACGCCGATGTAACGGCCAACGCGCTTGGCCAGCATAGATGATGCGTGATGCGTCACGGCGCGGGCGGAGAGCTGCTGCAGACCCTGCTTGGCCGCGCCGACGCCCATCATTGCTCCGATGAACATCGTGATGTCGGCCTGCGCGATCTCATCAAGCTCTCCCTCGTGCAGAAGGTCCGGCCAACCATAGAGATAGGCCAACTCCTGCGCCATCACAGTCATGTGGAAGAAATACTGGGCAAGGTCAGCCGGAATCGTGCCCAGCATGGCGAATCCGCCGGGAATGCCGGCCGCAAAGGAGATCCCGGACGCGCGGGTAACATGCTTCCTGATCAGGACGTTCGCACGGCTATCAATCTGGTCATTATCGATGCCTGCCAGCACCGGTCGCGTCTCGACGGCCTTTTCAATCTGCTCTTCGTCGGCGATTGACTTCAGAGTAGACCGAAGGAAGTTCTCGCGATCGACCTTTACACCGGGGACGGCTAGCGCGGCATGGAGGACACGCTGCCAGACGCGGTCATCATGGCCGGACTCAATGAGCTCAAGAGTGCCGTGCTCGTCCTCAAGCGCGGACGCCTCTTGTTCAAGGCGTTCTTCGGCAATATGCGCCTTGCTCTCGGCTTCAATGGTCGGAGCTTCGTTTCGTGCCTGATCGTCGGCCATCATGCCCTCCCCGGGCAGCCACCTTATCCCATCTAATGATACACGCGTGGTCGAATCCGCCACTGCGTCAGTATGAGCGAAACAGCGCTCCCCACGGCGTTTCCAGCGCTTTCCTGGCTCTGCGCCGACCGATCGCATTGTACCAATAGCCATTGAAGTAGAGATTTGACGCGACGTAGGACCAGGGGGCGATGACTGTGCGAAGCAGCAGGTGCTCAAGGCGCTTGAGAGGGCCCCAGTAGATGAGCTTCTGACCGCGGCTGGCGAACGTGTCCTCGCTCGCCTTGAGATGCCAATTCACCTCGGACACGTCCTCACCAACAATTTCAATCTCTCGCGGGTCTCCGGTTCCCAAGCCTGCGTCATGCGCAAGGCGAATGAACTTGACCGACATCGGGTCGATTCCCATGAGCTTGGCCGAGACGGCGTCAATGGCTACCTGGTCCGCCGACGCGAGCAAGATGTTCTTCGTTTGCCACTGCATGGCGCGCGGGCCGGGCCCGTCTCCGACAAAGGTGCCGTCCATGACGGCGAACAGGCCGGGGTGGATCTCCTTCTGGATGGCTAGCAAGTCGACCAGCGTCTCGTGGATGACGGAGTGCGTCCAATGGCGGCGATGATTCAGCAGGCCGCCGAATGCGTTCTTCATTGCGCCGGTCATCGTCGTGAACACGTGGGTCTTCATAGTCGGCAAATGGATGATGTTCTTGCCGGGGAAGAGTGCCGGGATTCGCAGACCTTCGGGGAATATGTCGCCAAGGACGCGCATCTCTGCTTTCGGCTGGAACTGCATCCACTCCACGTCTTCAAGGTGTGTGTTTGGGATGCTGTGTTTCTCGATGACCGGCAGGTGCTTGTTATTGACTTCGCCAACTTTTGCGTCAACGACGACCGTGCCGTTATGCGCGGCGATGATGTCTTGAAATCCATCCTCTTCCAGTGTCTTGATGACACCGTCCAGCTGCCATGGCGTGGTGGAACAGGCCGGATACCAGAGCTGCCAGGAGATGTTGATCTTCAGGAGCGTGGCAGCCGCGGCATCAAGGGTCTGCTGATAACCCGCCAGGCGCATTAGGCGTCCTATATCGTCCAACACCGTTTCAGGTGTCGTGTAAACGACGGCCACGCGGGATCGGGAGGGTGGCGCCGCATCCGTAGCAGGGTTGTCCAAAACTGTCTGCGTCATGGTTTCCCTATTGGGATTGGGGTGTACTCCGTTAGTTTCTCTATACTTTAGCCGATGAGCACGATAGGCCGCGTTGACGCGCACGTTCAAGTTTTCCACCCTGACGTGGCGGAGAATCGATTCCGCTACTTCTCGCAGGATGCCGCGTTCCATGAGATGTACCAGGCGCCGGACGCGGACATCATCGTGACGGAGCAGTTGATCAACGCGATGGACATCGCCGGAATTGCGCGGTCGATCACATGCGGATTCGGTTGGAGCACGAACGCGCTGTGCCGTGAGGGGAACGACGCAATCATCGAGGCGGTGCGGCTCTATCCCAGCCGCGTCACGGGGTTCGGCACCGTTGCTCCACGGGACTCGCTCTCGGAGGCCATTGCCGAAATCGACCGTCTGGTTGCAGCCGGTGTTCGTGGATTGGGAGAAATGCGGCCAGACACACAGGGGCTGCTTGAGATGCAGCCGGATGATATCGAGACATTTGCGGACCATGTCCGTGGGCACGGCATAGGGTTGTTGATGCACGCCTCCGAGCCCGTCGGACGGATGTACCCGGGCAAGGGGACAGCAACGCCTGAGCGCTTGTACAGGCTATTGGAGCGCCTGCGAGGCATCCCCGTTATCCTTGCGCACGCCGGAGGAGGGTTACCGTTCTACGCCAATCTGCGGGCTTCCGAGGACGTGTTTGCAGACGTGTACGTGGACACGTCCGCAATGCCGTATCTCTATGATCCGGCCACGGTTCGCGCCCTCATCAGCTCCATCGGAATCGACCGGGTGTTGTTCGCGACGGACTATCCGCTGATGCGGCAGGAGCGAGTGATTCAGTATCTCGATAAGGCCGGGCTGACGTCAGAGGAGATGGAGTGCGTGCTCCAGCACAATGCGGAGAAATTCTTGAGGAGAGTGGGAGCTATCCCCGCGTGACGGCAGACTCCCCCACCCCGCCTTCCTTCCGAGCGTTCGTTGCTGTAGTCCCGCCACTGAGCGCCAAGACAGAACTTGAAGCGGTGGTCAGACAACTCAGGCAGCGCGATACAGACGAAGCAGTGCGCTGGGTAGCAACGGACGCACTGCATATCACCTTGGCATTCCTTGGCCAAATCACAGAAAGCGCGGCTGCGCCGCTAATCGATGCGCTCCGGAAAGAAACGGCAGGCGTCGAGTCTTTCGAATTGGGTTTGGGAAGTTTAGGCACATTCGGTGACAGACGACGCAAGGGCGGGGCGCAGGTGGTATGGGCCGGTCCTGAAGGTGATGTAGACGGTCTGAGCAGTCTGTATGAGCGGGTAACTGCTGCCGTGAGGAGCGTCCGCTTGCGGGTGGAGTCCCGCGCATTTCAGCCGCACATAACCCTGGGGCGTGTGCGGCGTGGACATAGATGGCGGCTTGACCCAATAAATGCACCATCAATTTCCTCAATCACATTCCGTGTTGACTCAGTGACACTGATGGAGAGTCAGTTGGGAAAGGGGCCGGCTGTCTATATATCCAGGAGGCAGGTATCTCTGAGCGAGCCATAGACGGAGTCCTCTAGCGGCCCGATACAAATGTGATCGGAATCAAAAGACAATAGTTGTAGCGATTGACAATATTCCCCATGATCCTCTATAGTCGGCCTAGACTTCCGTTCATCCCCCCCAGTCCACACTAGGCCCGCAACATCGGCGCCTTGGCATTCCCTCCCCGGGAACCCGTACTTTCTTTCTTAGTCGGCCCTTTCTTTACGCCACCCCTCCTGCGGGCAGCGCATATGGAGGTGTGTTATGCGTTTTCCTACACTTCCTTCCAATCTCCGTCTCAATTCCCGTCTTTTCTCCCTCCTTGTTGGGTTTCTTATCGCAACTCTGGTGGCAGTTCTGATGTCGACCACTGCCACCGGAGTGCGGGCTTTGGAAGATCCTGTCACCGGCGTCAACATCGCGCCAGGCACCGAAAGCGGGCAGATTGTCATCACCTGGTCGGAGCCATCCGAACAGCCTGAAAACTATCGCGTGTCATGGGCTCCAGAAGGCGAAGGCTTCAAGAAGCTTGCTGCGAATGAGGGCAACGCCTTTGTTACCGAAGCGAGATACGTCGTCAACGACCTGACCCCAGGGGCCCGGTACAAGGCAAAGGTTCGCGCGCGCTTCACTGATGGACGTAAATCGGCCTGGAGCGAGGTGGCCTACGGCGAAGCGGCCAGCGAACAGTCCAAAAAGGATTCTTCGGAACAGGCAATTGCCCCAAGGCAACAGCAGCAGGTTCAAGTCCCGATTCCAACGACTTCGGACGAGTGTGGGGATCAGGTAGCTGATGGAACGGCGACCAGTTGCGCGGCCAACAGCTTTGGGATTACCACGATGCGAGACGGCGGCGTGTACCACATGGACTGGACCGAGTGGCACAACCGCAACGCGGACCGCCTGGAGCACTACACCATCCAGAGGCTGATATTCACCTACAACTTCAACATCAGGCACGCGCTTGACAACACGCCGGCCGACATTGGAGGCACGCCAGGCGTATCCCTTGTCCTTCCGGATACATGTGTCCCCGTCGCGGTCGCCGATTCGTTGGGCTCTCTGAGTCACTTTGAATGGAGCTGCGATGGACTTTCAAACATCCGGCAAGACATTGACGGCAATGTGACGGCGCCAGAGACACTTGTTGATTCCGCTCTCAATTGGCAAACGCCCTACCTCTCCGGGACTATAGCGAGGCCGGGTTTCCATCGTGACACTCCATTGACAGGGATGCGCATTCCTGCGCGGCAGCCGACGGACCGGGATGATCAGCCAACTGCGGCAGAAGCGGCGGATACAGTTGAGCTTGAGGCAGACGCGGTTGAGATGCGCCTCTACCTGATTACCGCACATTTCAACGATGGAACCTCTTACTCCCGCCACATGCTTGTTCACGGGTAAGCGCTGCCCTGCATCAACACGTCCTCCCACACCCTTACGGAGTAGGGTCGGCCTGAGAATCTCAGGCCGGCCCGTCCCAGCTACCGTGTCATTGGCGGGGTGCTTCTGATTGACAAGAAGGGCCTTCGCAAGTAGGATTCTTGAAAACTGAATAGGGAACCAAAGGCGAGGAACGAGAGTAGTACCGTCCATCGTCAGGCTGCAGAGAGTCGGGGCCAGGTGGAATCCCGACGCCGGACAGGACGGGAATGGACTCGGGAGCCGCGGACCGAACGGGGTGGCGAAAGCCGCAACTCAGTAGGCTCCGACGGGTTGGGACGCCGTTACACGTCCACGGTATACCCCCGCAGGCTGAGGCCAGCGGGAAGTACCTAGCAAGCGCTCTCGCCGAGCAGGCGAGGGAATAAGGGTGGCACCGCGGGAATCCACGCGAAACGAGGACCCGTCCCTTTGAGGGACGGGCTTTTTGTTTGTCCCTCCAGATCAGAGGAGAACGAGGGAGAAGTAGAAAGGCGTGAGTGGAAATGGCAACGTATTTCCCAAGCGTGGATGAGGTATGCGCGATGCGCGGCCAAGGGAACACTGCGCCCGTCTGGCGTGACATCCCCGCGGATATGGAGACCCCCGTCACCGCCTACCTCAAGGTGGCGCAGGAAGCGCCCTCATTCCTGTTGGAGAGTGTGGAGGGCGGCGAACGGGTAGCCCGTTACAGCTTCATCGGCACCCTGCCCACCAAGGTCATCAGGACCGGGCCGGGAACTGAGAATGGCAGCACTGATCCGTTGACACTCATCGAGAATGAACTGGAGGGTGTCACGCCCGTCCAGGTGCCCGGATTGCCGCGTTTTCTTGGCGGCGCGGTCGGTTTCATTGCTTATGAGGCCGTCCATCACTTTGAGCCGCGTGTGCCGCGCAACGAGAATCCCGATCCGATGCAGCTGCCGGAATCCGTGTTCATGTTGACCGACACGCTGCTCATCTTCGACCACGTTAAACACGTCATCAAGGTCGTCAACTATGTGTCACTGGAAGGGGATGATGACCAGATCTACGCGTCCTATCAGCACGCGATAGAGCGCATCGACAACATCATCCTGAGACTGCAAACGGGCAGCGTCGACGGTAACTCTTGTCTCGATCCCGGCGACGTGGATGATTACAGGAGCGAGTTGACGTCCAACCACACGCCGGAGTCGTTCATGCGGCAGGTTGAGGAGGCACGGGAGTTGATCACCGCAGGCGAGTGCATACAGGTGGTGCTTTCGCAGCGGCTGGCGCGGCGCACGTCCGCGGCCCCGTTTGACATCTACCGCGCGCTGCGGACGTTGAATCCCTCACCCTACATGTACTTCCTGGACATGGGCGACTTTCACATCATCGGCTCGTCGCCGGAGATGCTCGTTCGCGTTGAAGACGGGATGGCAACAACGCACCCGATTGCGGGCACGAAGCCGCGCGGCGAGACACCGGAGGAGGACGACGCGCTCGCTGAGGAGCTAATCACGGACGAGAAGGAGCGGGCAGAACACATCATGCTTGTGGATCTGGGCCGGAACGACATCGGCCGGGTCAGCGAGCCCGGCACGGTCAACGTTACCAAGCTCATGGAGATTGAACGGTATTCGCACGTGATGCACATCGTCTCAAACGTGACGGGCAAGCTGCGAGAGGGGCTGACTGCATTCGACACACTGCGTTCCTGCTTCCCTGCGGGAACGTTGTCCGGCGCTCCAAAGGTGCGGGCAATGGAGATCATCTCCGACAAGGAGCCGCACGAGCGCGGGCCGTACAGCGGCGCGGTCGGCTATTTCTCCAAGATGGGGAACATGGACATGGCGATCTGCATTCGAACCGTCGTGATGAAGGACGGTCTGGCGACCGTGCAGGCAGGCGGAGGCCTGGTGTACGACAGTGTCCCGCGGTCCGAATACGAAGAGTCTTTGGCAAAGGCGCGTGGGATGCTGGCGGCGCTGGATGCAGGAGAAGACCTAACAAATGACCGCTTGAATCGGGCCGCAGCCGAGCCGGTAGGAGGCGCGCGATGATCTTTCTGCTCGACAACTACGACAGCTTTACCTACAACTTGTACCAATACTTGTCCGAGCTTGGCGAGGATGTCGTTGTTGATCGGAACGACAAGACGACAGTGGAGAACATCGCGGAGATGCAACCGGAGAAGGTGGTCATCTCACCGGGCCCGTCCAATCCCGCCAACGCAGGCATTTCCAAGGACGTGGCGCGGTATTTCGGCGAACAGGGGACGCCGGTATTAGGCGTGTGCCTCGGCCATCAATGCATCGGAGAGGTCTTTGGGGGAACGGTGGCCGGAGCCGGAGAAATCATGCACGGCAAATCCAGCATGATTTACCATGACGGCAAGGGTGTTTACGAGGGGCTGCCGAATCCGTTCGAGGCAATCCGCTATCACTCGCTCGCCATCCTGCCGGACACTGTGCCCGCAGAGCTTGAGGTGACGGCGCGGACGGACAATGGCGTGGTGATGGGCGTGAGGCACCGCGAGTATCCCATCGTGGGCATACAGTTCCATCCGGAAAGCATCCGGACGGAAGTGGGCAAGGATTTGCTACGCAATTTCCTGAAGATGTAGGCGCGAGGACACGTTGGCGCAGAATATTCAACGGCAGGGCGAAGGATCCTCAGCATCGGCACCAGCCGAGCGTGAACTGACACGGGGTCAGCGGCAGACGCTGCTCATTACGGCAGTCGCCGGTCATGGCATCAAGCACCTGATGAACGCGGCGTTTCCTGTGCTCTTGCCGGAGATGAAGACCGCGCTCGGATTCTCCAACACACAGATCGGCATCCTCTCCTCTGCGCGATTCTTCGCGGGGGGGCTTGCCAATTTCCCGGCGGGTTACATTGCCGACACATTCACCAAGTTGCGCGCAATCGTCCTTGGCTTATCGATTGCCGGGATTGGCATTGCGTACTTCCTGGCAGGAATCACGACATCATTCTGGTTGATCACGATAATCACGTCGCTGATGGTGGTTTCCATCTCGCTTTGGCATCCGGCAGCCATCGGTTCACTCTCAAGAAACTTCACGTCTCGCCGTGGGTTCGCCATATCGCTGCACGGCACGGGTGGAAGCGTCGGGGAGGCTGCAGGCCCAATCGTAGCCGGCGTTTTGCTGGGCTTCTTTACATGGCAGTTCATCTTTCAGGGGGCTATCGTTCCGGCTCTGATTCTTGGGTTTGTCATCTGGTTTGTGCTGCGACGAGTACCGGCCGACATCAGCCAAGCGACATCCTTTGGCGACTACGCCGTTGGACTCCGTACCCTGTTGAGCAATCGACGGTTATTGTTGGTGCTCCTCTTCACGGGCGGGTTCGCGGGAGCGCAGGCAACGATGTACACGTTCCTGCCGATCTATCTGCGCGAGGATGTGTCGCTGTCGCCAGGCACAGTGGGGTTGTATCTGTCATTACTCAATCTGCCGGGGTTGGCATCTCAGCCGGCGATGGGATACCTCTCCGACCGCTGGGGACGCAAGGCGGTGCTCACTCCCGCGATGGCCTCACTTGGCGTCTTTTACCTGGTGCTCGGCGTTGTGCCGGGCACTTCCAATTTACTGCTCGGTTTTGAGGTGCCGGGCGGCATTGAGCTTGTGGCGACAATTCTCGCCGCCGGCCTGTTTTTCTATCCGATGATGGCCATTTTCCTCGCCTCCGCCTCTGATCTCGCACCGGCGGATGTCCAGTCAACGACGGTCTCACTCGTCTTCGGAGTCGCGACACTTGTCGGATTCCTCGGCCCGTTGGCGGCCGGAGTAATCGCAGACACCTATTCCCTGCAGGCAACGTTCTATTTCTGCGCCACTCTCGTCCTGACCGCGGCTTTTGTCTCCGCAGTCACACGATGGGAGGGGCAGCGGCAATACGCCGCCTCCGATTAGTTGGCCTCTGTGAGGCAACACGTATCATGTGGTCGCATAGGCATTAACACAGACAAGATACGGAGCATAGGCAATGATTCGTGAGGCAATCGCACACCTGATTGAGGGCCGCAGCATCTCGCAGGCGGAGGCCGAGCAGGTGATGACGGAAATCATGGACGGCGAGGCTACGCCCGCGCAGTTGGGCGCGTTTCTCATGGCGCTGCGCACCAAGGGTGAGGGCGTCGACGAGATTGCCGGACTCGCGCGGGTGATGCGAGCGCGGGCGTTGCGTGTGGAAGTTGACGATCCCGACTCACTGCTCGACACATGCGGGACCGGCGGAGACGCATCCCACACGTTCAATATCTCAACGACGGCTGCGCTGGTGGCTGCAGGCGCGGGGCTGCGCGTTGCCAAGCACGGCAACCGCGCCGCTTCGTCCGCGTGCGGCTCTGCAGATGTCCTTGAGGCGGCGGGAGTGACCATTGAACTTGAGCCGGAGCAGGTGGCGCACTGCATCGACAGCGCGGGCATCGGCTTCATGTTCGCGCCGAAGTATCACCCCGCAATGCGTCACGCAGCAGGGCCGCGTCGGGAGATCGGCGTGCGGACGGTGTTCAACATACTTGGGCCGCTCACCAATCCAGCGCACGCAGGCCATCAGCTCGTCGGCGTGCCGCGACCGGAACTCGTGGAGACGATTGCACGGGTGCTGGGAGAATTGGGCGCAAAGCGGGCCATCGTGGTGCACGGCGCGGACGGACTGGATGAGATTGCGCTGAGCGGGCCGTCGATCATGGCGGAGTACCGCGACGGCTCAGTGACGGTGCAAGAGATCGCGCCGGAGCAGTTCGGACTGGCTCATGCCGGTGTTGATCAGATACGCAGCGAAGACGTGGAGTCGAGTCACCGCATCTTCACGAATGTGCTGAATGGGGAGCCGGGGCCCTATCGGGACATCGTCTTGATCAACGCAGCTGCCGCGCTGGTGGCCGGAGAGGCAGCAGACGATCTGTCGGAGGGGCTGGAGTCGGCGCGGGAGTCTATCGACTCAGGCGCGGCACGAAACCGGCTGGAGAAGCTGGTGGCGGCGAGCAACAAGGATTCGTAAGCCTACACTATACGGAAGACTGCATCACGATCTGCAAGAACGTTGAACATAAAGAAGGTTGTTGTCGCAAGTGCCCATGCTGTGATGACCGCAATAATCAGCCTTCGCAGAGCGAACCGTCGCGCACCCATTCCTGGCGAATATGGGGGTAACTCTCTTGGCCTCATCTCAATCATTTCGTTGTACCGCCTTTTATTTCAGTTTTCCCAGGTAGATGTCCGCCCAATCTCCGCAGATTTCATCAATTCCCCAGAACCGTTATAAGCATGAAAGCAACAAATGCAACGCCGACCAAGGCAATCAGCGCCACCAGCAGCCGCCGTCCGGCGAACTTCTTGAAGCTCTCGTCCTCTTTGCGGCGCTCGCCCTCCCGTAGTTCCTGGTCAAACATGGTAAGCAGTGTCTATCTGATGAGACAGCTATTAGGCGGCGCGGCTGCCCAGCATAAGCAGAACGATGACGGGTATTGCGGAGATGCCAGCGATGATGGCGAGGTAGACGAGGGCGCGTTCCAGGGTGACGGGCGCGTGGCGGCCTTCTCCGTGATGCGTGTCGCGGTGCTTCTGCACCGCCTCCTGCGGGTCCGGCGTATTCAGGTGAAACATGTCCCAGTTGGACATGGAAGCCTCCCTCGCGGCGTCAGGCCGCAATGAGTGGCATTATAGACATGCCTCCCTACAGGTCAAGGAATTGCATCAATGACGACCGGCACATATCTGGATAAGATCCTGCCGCAGACGCGGGAGGATCTCGATGACCGGATGTCGTCACAGCCTCTCAACGAGGTCAAGGCGCGAGCCACAGACGCCGAGGAGACGCGCGATTTCTACGCTGCGCTCTCGGAGGATCGGCTGCATCTCATCGCGGAAGTCAAGCGGGCGTCGCCGTCCAAGGGTGATCTTGCACCGGATATCGACGCCGCGGAGCTTTCCCGCGTCTATATCGATAACGGCGCTTCGGCGCTTTCCGTGCTGACGGACAGGCCGTTCTTCAAGGGGTCGCTGGATGATCTCAAGGCCGTGCGCGGGGTGACAGCGGAATCAGGAACCCCGATCCTGCGCAAGGATTTCGTCATCGACGAGTACATGGTCTATGAAGCGCGGGTGTGGGGCGCAGACGCCATCCTGCTGCTCGTCATCAGCCTGTCCGACGGGCAACTGCAGGACTATCAGGGCCTGGCCAATGAGCTGGGCATGGCGGCGTTGATTGAAACGCACGATGAACTTGAACTGTATCGCGCGCTAGACATCAAGCCCCGACTGGTGGGCATCAACAACCGCGACCTCCGCACGTTTGAGACGGATCTCGCCACGACGCATGGTCTCGCGCCGCGCATCGGCGGCAGTACGCGCGTGGTGGCGGAAAGCGGCATCAGCAGCATCGACGATGCGAAGAGCATGAGAGGTGCCGGGGCGGACGCGATTCTCGTCGGGGAATCCCTGATTACCGCTGATGACATGGCAGCAAAGACACAGGAATTAAGTTCGATCCGTATTACCCGCCTGACTGGGATGGAGGCATCGGTGCCACCGGAGGTAATCCGGGACACGATTCCACAATTTGGTAGCGGGCCGCCCTTGCCGGGAGGCGGCATGCCAGGCATCGGCGGTTTCGGGCCTCCGCGCTTTCCCGGGACGCCGGGCGATTTCGGGTCACGGAACAGCTGATGGGCCTTGTTATCAAGATGTGCGGCAACCGGTCGGCGACCGATCTGGTCAATGCCGCCGACGCGGGGGCGGATCTGCTGGGAATCATCTTTGCCGACGCGTGGCGACGCATCCCGGTGGATTACGCCAAAGAGATTGTCGCCGAGTTGAGGGGTAAGGCGGATCACGTGCCACCTGTCGTTGGAGTCTTCGTCGACCAGCCCGTTGACGAGGTAAACGCGACAGCGGACAAGGTCGGGCTGGACATGATTCAGCTGCACGGAACGGAGACACCGGACTACTGGGAGCAGATGGAGAGGCCCCTGATTATCTGTCGGCGCATCTCGTCTGCCTTGACTGCGGAACAGGTTGAGGACGAGCTGGAAATCGTTGCTGACTTCATGCAGCGCACCGGCTCATTGAGTCTGATTGAGCCTCATGTGGAGGGAGAGCCGGGCGGCGCAGGCATCAGCCTGGATTTCACACTGGCCGAGCGGCTCGCGAGGAGATATTCATTCATACTCGCGGGCGGGCTTGGGCCCGGGAATGTCGGTGAGGCGATTCGCGCGGTGCGCCCCTGGGGCGTGGACGTTTCAAGCGGCGTGGAAACGGATCGCGTGAAGGACCCTTCCAAGGTGGGACGATTCGTGTATGAGGCGCGGCGAGCGTCCACCGGTGCCGTCGGCGCGCGCCCAGGTGGCGGTACGACACGATGACCATCGTCAAAACGGGCGCAGACGCGGAGGCACCGGGACGCTTTGGGAGATTCGGCGGCCGCTATGTGCCGGAGACGCTCATGGCGGCGGTCACGGAGCTGGAGGAGTCGTACGCGGCGGCCCGTGAGGACAACGAGTTTCTATCGCGACTGGACCATCTTTCGCGGACTTATGCCGGCCGCCCAACACCGCTGACGCTGGCCGAGAGGCTGACCGAGCAGAGCGACGGAGCGCGCATCTATCTCAAGCGGGAAGACCTGGCTCATACAGGCGCGCACAAGATCAACAATGCTCTCGGACAGGTGCTGTTGGCTCAGCGCATGGGCAAGACGCGAATCATCGCGGAGACGGGCGCGGGGCAGCACGGCGTGGCAACGGCCACCGTCTGCGCTCTGCTGGGCCTCGAATGCGTCGTCTACATGGGTGAAGAGGATATCCACCGGCAAGCGCCAAACGTGTTCCGAATGCGGCTGCTGGGGGCGGACGTGGTGTCCGTTACGGCGGGGTCCCGCACGCTCAAAGACGCCGTTAACGAGGCGATGCGCGACTGGGTGACGAACGTTGTGAACACGTATTACGTCATCGGGAGCGTCGTCGGACCGCACCCCTACCCTGTCATCGTGCGTGATTTCCAGGCCGTCATCGGACAGGAGGCGCGTGAGCAGATGTTGGAAGTAGAGGGCCGTCTGCCGACACATCTCGTGGCGTGCGTGGGCGGCGGGAGCAACGCGATGGGGCTGTTCCATGCGTTCTACGGCGACTCGGATGTTGCGATGGTCGGTGTGGAGGCCGCAGGGCATGGCATCGATACAGGGGAGCACAGCGCGAGCCTCGGCGCAGGTAAGCCGGGTGTGCTGCACGGGTCGTTCTCTCAAGTGCTACAGGACGATTGGGGCCAGGTGACGGAGACACACAGCATCTCCGCCGGTCTGGATTACCCCGGCGTTGGTCCGGAGTTGTCCTACTACCAGGAAACGGAGCGCGCCCGATTCACGAGCGTGACGGACGCGGAAGCTCTTGAAGGATTCAAGCTGCTGGCGCGGACCGAGGGAATCATCCCGGCGCTGGAGTCGTCGCACGCGATATTTGAAGCCGCTCGCCTGGCCGCCACGTTGTCACCGGACGACATAATCCTGATGAACCTGAGCGGGCGCGGTGATAAGGACCTCGCCACCGTAACGGACGCACTGGGTATCGAACTGGATCGGACATAGGCCCCAAAAAGACGCTACCCCCTGACATTCGCTCGGCCTCGAATGAGAGGGGGCAGCGCAGCGCGGGGAAAGCAGTGAGGTACAGTTCACATAGTTACTGCCGTCCCGCGCGCGAACACACCGTCGTTTATTCTACCACAGTTAGGTCAAGTAGGGAACGGAGCGGGGAGTTCCTAGGGTAGTGACAGCAGGTAGGATTCCAGGGCGAGTCGGGCGTTGGCATTCTGGCGCAGGGCCTGCATTGTAAAGAGGGTTTCAGTTAGGGCCGATTGTGCCTCTCCCAGGCTGACTCCGATCTCCTGCACGCGCTCCAAGTCCTCGGAATCCGTTATGTCCTCCGGCGCCCCCCCGGCCACCACAAGCGCATCCCGCCATATCGACGCCCACGCTTCGAGTCGAGCAAGCAGGCGCTGGCGGTCTGCGTAGAAATCCTCGGCCATTCTGCCCGCTCGGCGGAGGCGGTCGGCAACAGGCTCGCCGCGAGCGGCAAGGATGTCAACGAGGGCTGTACGACGGGCATCTAACGGCGTGGTATCACCCAGTAGGCTGAGCGCGTATTCAAGGCGTCCACCGGAGAGTTTGGCAAGGCGGCTGGCACTCTCGTCGTCAGCGCCGTTGTCGCGCAGCGCGTCCGCGACCTGGTCAAACGGAATCGGGCGGAGCGGAACAATCTGGCAGCGGGAGCGGATCGTGTCGAGAATTGCCTCGTCGTTGGCAGTTACAAGGATGAGGGTGACGTTTGGGTGCGGCTCTTCCAGGACCTTGAGCAGAGCGTTCGCCGCCTCACGAGTGAGCGTGTCCGCATCATCGATGATGATGACACGTCTGGACGCCTCGTATGGCTGCAGGTTGGCGGCAGCCTGAAGATCACGCGCGGCCTCGATGCCGATAGAGCCTTGGTCGGTCGGCGAGATGATCAAGACGTCCGCGTGGTGGCCGCTTGTGACACGCTGGCACTGGCGGCATTCATCGCACGGCCCGCCCTGCTCCGCATCACACAGAAGCGCCTTTGCGAATTCACGGGCAAGCGCCAGTCCCCCAACGCCGGCGGGGCCGGTCAGCAGCCACGCATGAGCAAGCCTACCCTGCTGGATGCTTCGGTCGAGAAGGCCAACGGCGTCTTGGTCGGCAGGCGTGCTCCAAGGCATCACGAATTAAACATCGAGGCGCATGAGGTCTTCAAAGGTTTCACGGCGGCGGATGGTACGGACTTCACCGTTGGAGACCAGAACCACCTCCGGGCGGGGATTGGCGTTGTACGTGGATGACATTGCGATACAGTATGCGCCGGATACGGGAATGGCCAGGATATCGCCGGCGGCGGGCGTTGGCAAGGAGCAATCGCGGACGAGGATATCGCCTGATTCGCAGTATTTCCCGGCAATCGTTACGGTGATCTCCTCGGTGTCCGCCATGCGTGAGGCCAACACGGCCTCATACTGCGAGCCGTAGATGGCGGGGCGGATATTGTCGCCCATGCCGCCGTCGACGGAGACGTAGGTGCGGATGTCCGGCAGGAGCTTGGTCGCGCCAACGGTATAGAGCGCGACGCCCGCCGTGCCCACCATGGAGCGGCCGGGCTCTATGGAGATGGCGGGCAGTTCAAGGCCATGCACATCACAACCCTGGATGATGGCCTTGGAAATGGTCGAAATGTAGGTGTCCGGCACGGGCGCTTCGTCCGTTGTGAGGTAGTTGACGGCAAAGCCGCCACCCGGGCTGAACATGCGCAGTGAGAAGCCGTACTTGTCCCTCATCTGCGCCGCGAATTCCATCGTGATCTGAATGGCTTCCTCATACGGCTCAAGCTCAAAGATGGGCGAGCCGAGGTGGAAATGGAGGCCGGCAACGTCCAGGCGCGGCGACTGCATAGCCCGTGCGATAGCCTCTTCTGCTTGTCCTGTCTGGATGGCAAGACCGAACTTGCTGTCGAGCACACCGGTGGTTGTATGAGCATGTGTGTGGGGATCGACGCCGGGGGAGACACGGAATGACACCTGTTGTGTCTTTCCAAAACGTTCAAGTATGGACTCAAGCAGGGCAAGCTCATGGAGGTTATCAACGACGATTGCCCCAATGCCCGACTCGACGGCTCGTTGGAGTTCTTCTTCGCTCTTGTTGTTGCCGTGGAAATGGACATTGGCAGGATCGACTCCCGCCGCCTGCGTCGTGGCCAGTTCACCACCGCTCACAACGTCGAACCCGACTCCCTCCTCTGCGAGCAGGCGAAAAAGCGCGACATTCGAAAACGCTTTGGAGGCATAGATGATGGAGCTTTCACCAGGGTAGTGGACATCCAGCGCTGAACGAAAGCGGCGCGCTGAATCACGCAGTTCCTCTTCGTCAAAAACGTACAGCGGCGTGCCTTGCGCGCGGGCAAGTTCAACCGCATCAAGGCCGCCGATTTCAAGATGACCGTTGGGGCGCGCTTTCGCGGACGCGGGGAAAACTGGAAGGGCGTCAATTCCTCTCATTCGTGGGGGTTCCTCTCATTAATAATTCTGAATTTCGAAACATGGACCTATGTCTAGGTTAGGCGATATGAGTTGCCTGCATCGACTTCAACGGCCAGGCCCTCTCCAGTCAGCTTGATGAGGTGGGCAATGATCTGCTCACGAGCGGCGTTCCATCGCCATTCCTCAAGGTTGGCCGCGCCATAGAGCCGTTCACGAATCTCGTCCACCTCCGTCACGCCATCGCGCAAACATTCCAAGATTGATTGGTCACGGGAGTTGCGATGCTCAATCAGCTCTGAGAGCTTGGCGGCAGGATCTGTGACGGGCGGGCCGTGGAAAGACAGCAGGAGATTGGCGTTTTGGTCGGCCAGTTTCTGCAAGGACACGACGTAGGCAGCCATGTCGCCGCCCTGATCAAGATGAACGGCAGTTGTGCCACGGCTCAGGACACAGTCACCGCTGAACAGGACGCCGTCCGGTTGCAGCAGGTAGCACATGCTGCCGCCGACATGGCCGGGCGTAGCGATGGCAAGGATGGTCTTGTTGTTACTGATGTCAAACGTTTCGCCGCCCGTGAGTGGAACGTCCACGACCTCGCCGACAGATTCATTGATGGCATCCACGTCCCCCGCGCCGGCGTGGACTGTGATTCCCGAGAAGGCTTCCCTTAGTGCTGCGCTGCCGCCACTGTGTTCGTCAAAGCGGTCTGTGATCAGGAGGACGGCCGGAGCAGGGTCGTCTCCCCTGAGTTCATTGACGGCATCGATGACGCGCCGTGAGACATCAACCTCGCCGTGGCCGGCGTCGATGAGCACGCCGCCGTTCTCGCCCCGCACCCAATAGACATGAGGAGAGTCGTCATCATCGGGGCGCAGCGTGATGCCGACAACGCCGGGGGCGACTTCTGTGGTCATGTGATCCCTCCACACTGCGACGAATTGACGAACTGAACACGCGCAATTTTCGTCACGGCGTGCAAGAATCCTAAGAAAGCGCGGTTAAGAGTGTCAATGCAAGTTGCGAACTGACGGGAGATTTCAAGAATGACGCTGACGCACAGCGAGATGGATCTGCGCATCTACGGCATGGAGGTCGGGAATTGGGGGAATAACTTCTACGTCGTCGTGGATCCGCTGCGCAACGTAGCGGCGATCATCGACGCGGCGGCGGAGGCTGACCGAATCCTGGACACCGTCGAAGGCATGGACGTTCTCTACATCCTCACCACGCACGGCCATTCCGATCATTGGGGTGCGTTGGAGGAGGTTTCCGCTGCGCTGCCCAATGCGATCGTCGCCACGACACCGGGCGATGCAGGGGATCTGCCTGTCACTCCCACTCTGCTGCTGGAAGATGGCGACACGCTTCAGATTGGAACGGCGCCCCTCAGAGTTATCTCGACGCCGGGGCACACGCCAGGCAGCGCGTGCTTCATCACGGGCCAACACCTGTTTACGGGAGATACCCTTTTCCCAGGCGGGCCCGGACATTCGCGAAGCCCTGAGGACCTTCGTGAACAAATCACGAACATCACGACAAAGTTGTACGTTCGCCCGGATGACACGATCGTCTACCCGGGACACGGTCCGGGAACGACTATTGGCGCGAGCAAGGCAGAATACGCAGTGTACGCAGCCAAGCCGCATCCCGATGATCTGCACGGCGATGTGCTGTGGCTGGAATCGTGACCGGCGCACGGGGCAGCGGTGACACGCACGCGCTCCCGGCATCCACTACCATTGGCGGGTACACGATGACTGAAGCGCTTGCCCCATACACCCGAACCGTCCTACCGAACGGCATCCGGTTGCTGACGGCATCAATGCCCGCGACTCGCGCCGTGTCCATCGCTTTCTACGTCGGAACCGGCTCACGCTTTGAACACGAGGATGAATCCGGCGCGTCACACTTTTTGGAACACATCCTTTTCAAGGGCACAGAACGACGTCCGCTGGCACAGGACGTGTCCGAGACCATCGAGCGCGTGGGCGGTTTCATGAATGCGAGCACAGACCGAGAGGTGACGACTTATTGGGCGCGGGTTGCTCGCCCTCATCTATCAATCGGAATCGATATTCTGTCGGACATGCTCTTGAACTCGACGTTCCCCGCTGACGAAATCGAAAAGGAACGCGACGTCATCCTCGAAGAGATTCACACATCGGTCGATTCACCGGTGCAGCGTGTATTCCACTTGGCGGACAAGATCATGTGGCCAGATCAGCCGCTTGGCCGGGACATAGCCGGGACGGAATCCAGCGTTCGCGAACTGTCGAGGGACACAATCATGTCTTACATGCACGAACAGTATGATCCGTCTCAAGTGGTGCTGGCAGTGGCGGGGCAGATTGAGCACGCGGAGATCGAGGAGGTTGTAGGGGAGTTGTTGGAGGCATGGCCGAGCGGGAATCCGCGCCCGATGCCGCCTGTGGATGACAAGCAGCCGGAGAGCCGCGTCGCCCTGGAATACCGCAAGACGGAGCAGGCCAACATATGCCTGATGTTTCCGGGGATGTCGGCGCATGACCCGGACCGCCGCGCCCTGTGGCTGCTGAACGCGATTCTCGGTGACGGCATGGCCTGCCGCCTCTTTCTTGAACTGCGTGAACGCCTCGGCATCGTGTACGACGTGGATACGGATGTGATGTATCTGCAGGATACGGGCGCGATGGCTGTGTACGCAGGAACGGTGCCTACGCGGGGACCGCAGGCACTGGAGGCCGTTATCAAGGAGCTGGAGCGGGCAACGAAGGATATTACACAGAGCGAACTGGAACGGGCGCGGGAGTTGTCCAAAGGGCGAATGCTGCTGCGCCTTGAGGACACCCGTAGCATATCAAGCTGGCTGGGCGGACAGGAAATCACCTTCGGACAGATCGAGACTCCTGAAGAGGTTGTTGAGCAGCTGGACAGCATCACCGTGGATGACGTGCAGCGTGTTGCGCAGCGCATCTTCGACCCTGAACAGTATCGCCTTACCGTCGTCGGGCCATATCGCAGCGACCGTAGATTCAGGAACATCATCGAAGGGCGTTAGATGGCGTCCATGATAAGAAGACTCACTCAGGTACTCACCGTCGTCGTCATTCTTGCCGTGCTTTACGAGGAGCTACGCAAGGGTCCAGACAGTGAGCGATGGCATGGACGCGTGCTTGGTTTCGTGCCTTACGATCTCAGGCCGCCGACCCTTCGGCAGGTACGTGAAACGTATTGGAACCCAAATGATCCGCGCATCTTTCCCGGTCGGGTAGCCGGCATCGGGTGGGGCGTCAATTTCGCCGCCCTCTTTGATCGCATCAGCCGGATGTAGATTTCCTGTCGGAACCTTCCTTCACCTGCGGATAGGGTGTATGTTGAGTGGCGCCCCCCTAACTCTCCCCTACGTGGGGGAGGGGAACTGAGGTGTTATGTCCATAGTGGACTTGTGCTATAGTCCACGCGGTGCCTGTCTGGGACCAACGGGGAGTGGGGGGAGACCGTCATGACGTACAGCGACCGCACGCTGACGTGCTCCGAATGCGGCAATGATTACGTCTTTACCGCGGGCGAACAGCAATACTATGCCGATCGTGGCTTCCAAAACGAGCCAAAGAGGTGCCATGCCTGCCGAGTCGTGCGCCGCGCGGACATGGCGCGGCGCCGGGAGACACGAGATTCAGGGCCGGCGGAACAAGATCGGCCTCGACGGCAGATGTACCCTGCGACGTGCGCAGAGTGCGGGCGCGAGACTGAGGTTCCGTTCGAGCCGCGTGGAATTCGCCCCGTTTATTGCGCCACCTGCTTCACGCGTCAGAGGAACTCACCCTCCAGCCGTTTCCGCGACTGAATCCACCGCGAGGCCCGTGTCCATCCCGTTCCTTATTGAGACTGTGCTATTAATGGACGGGTGCCACGCGCGCTGAGCGGCGGCACGGCCGGATGAATCGATTGGGAATTGAAACGGAGGCAAGTGGCGAATGACGTATGTAGTCCTGCGTGAAGGTGAGAGCCAGGAGCAGTTGATCAAGCGGTTTCGTTCCGTGGTTGAACGTTCGGGCATCCTGAGGCAGGCAAAAGAGAAGCGTCACTTCATCTCCAAGCAGGAACGAGCCCGCTTGAAGGCCCGCAAGGCGCGGCGCCGACGCAATTAGCGCGAGTTCATGGCCTGAGACGAATGACCATGACTCACTCACAGTCCGCATCTTCCGCCACAGCCGGGGCTGACGATTATTCATTCAACGCATTTGCCCGACAGCCCTTCTATCAAGAAGAGAACACCCGGCTGGTTGATCTCATCGGCTTGCAGACCGGAAATCGAGTCATTGACCTGGCGTGCGGCCCCGGGGAGATCACGCGCAAGATCCTGGACAAGGTGCGTGGGGACAACGCATGGATCCTGGGTGTTGATATGTCGCCGGAGACACTGGATGAGGCGAGGCGGCAGTTCACGGACGTGACGGATGCTGAAATCTCTTTTGAGAATGCCCGCGCGGAAGACCTTTCAAATATCCTTTCGGAGCCTGTTGACGCCGTTGTTTTTTGCAACGCTCTTCACTTGGTGGACAACAAGCCGGATGTGCTTGCCGGAATCGCTGACGCGCTGAAGCCCGGCGGCCTGTTCGCATTCAACAGCACTTTCTATTCAGGCTCCATCGTGGAGGGCACAGACCCGTTCTACCGCAGGTGGATGATGCGCTCGCTGCGTCTGCTCAAGTCGGAGCACGGTCTGAGCCCTGTGAAGAACAAGGTCATGGCGCGACAGCAGTTGACGCCGGAGGAATACAAGGCACTGCTGACGGACGCGGGTTTCAGCATCCGCGATGAGCGCGTTATTCCTATCGAGGTGCCCATTGAGGGGTGGCTCTCCATCTGCTCATTTTCAGACTTCGTGGAAGGGGCGTTGCCGGGCGTGCAGATAGAAACAGCGAGCGACGTGCTGCGCGCCACCATTCGCGAGACTTTCCGCGATATGGAGCTATCTTTCGTTCCCCGTAACTGGCTCGAAATCGTGGCCGTGCGCGACTAGCGCCATACCGAGCAGCCGGACGGAGACGTTTCCGATGCCGGACATCACCCCCGATGAGTTCCGCCGCGTGATGGGTCGGCTTGCCACCGGAGTCACCATCGTCACGACTCGCGCAGGCGATGATGTGCACGGCACAACGATGAGCGCAGTCTGCTCGGTCTCATTGCAGCCACAGCTGGTTCTCGTCTGCGTCGACCATGAATCGGATATCCAGGCGCTCATCCGTGAGAGCGGTGTCTTTGCCATAAACATCCTGCACGAAGGACAGGCAGGTTTGGCTGTCGAGTTGTCCCACAAGGGCACGCCCGAACAACAGGCGGCGCACCGGCTTGAAAACCTGCCCCACCGAAACGGTGCAACGGGCGCGCCACTTTTGGAGGACAGTCTGGCTCATGTGGAATGTCGCGTTGAGGACACCGTCGAAGCGGGAGATCACACGATATACGTTGGCTCTGTCGTTGGAGCGGGCGTGAGTCCGAGTGCTGATCGACCATTACTGCACTATGGGGGACGGTACGGGTCGCTAAGTAGCGATAGCTAGTGTTCAGCTTTGTTGACAGCGATTTCGTTCCTACCTACAATTTGAAGTCGCGCCCCCTATGGGGGACGCAGGGTACTTGTGCCTGTTTTTCGTGTTTGGCAACACGAATAGAGGGAATAGTCTCAGTCCTTGCCTATCATGGGTGTGGGATTGGGCATATGAAGCCAAGAGAAGCAGAAAAATGTGTTTGCCCGCGCGTGCGCGCATTGGGCATGAGCAAGAGGAATGTAACGGGATGCCGACAGTCAACCAGTTGGTACGGAAGGGTCGAAAGCGACCGCGAAGCAAGTCGAAGGCGCCCGCTTTACAGGTGAGCTATAACGCGCTGACCAACAGGGTTGTGCGGAACCAGCCGTCGCCTCAGAAGCGGGGCGTCTGCACGCAGGTCCGAACAATGACGCCCAAGAAGCCGAACTCCGCGCTGCGCAAGATCGCCCGCGTGCGGTTGACGAACGGCACTGAAGTCACTGCCTATATCCCAGGCGAGGGACACAACCTGCAGGAACACTCCACCGTGCTCATCCGTGGGGGCCGAGTGAAGGACCTTCCGGGCGTCCGCTATCACATCATCCGCGGCGCTCTGGATTCCGGCGGCGTGAATGGCCGCAAGCGGGGCCGCAGCAAGTACGGCACCAAGAGAAACTAACGCCATGTCACGACGTCGACGGGCGATCAAGCGTCCGATACTACCTGACCCACGCTACGGAAGTGTGTTGGTGACCCGATTCACCAATCGCGTCATGCAGCGTGGCAAGAAGAACACGGCGCGGAGCATTGTCTATGGCGCGCTGGCAAACATTGCATCCAACGGGGACGACCCCATCGAAACATTCGAACGGGCGATACGCAATGCGACGCCGCTGCTTCAGGTTCGGCCCCGACGCGTGGGCGGCGCGACGTACCAAGTGCCCGTTGAGGTGCGCGGAGAGCGGGGACTGACGCTCTCCATGCGGTGGATCATCGATTCCGCTCGCCAGCGAACGGGACGCCCGATGCTCGACAAGCTGACGACGGAGATTATGGAGGCGGCGCAGGGACAAGGCAATGCTGTTCGCCGCCGTGAAGAGATGCACCGTATGGCGGAGGCTAACCGAGCCTTTGCGCATTACCGTTGGTGATCCGGACTCTTTGATATAGCGCAGGGGAAAACAGTGATGGCCACCGACTTACCACTCTCAAAGATTCGAAATATCGGCTTTATCGCGCATATCGACGCCGGAAAGACAACGGTGTCTGAACGCGTGCTGTATTTCACGGGCCGGACGTACAAGCTGGGCACCGTGGATGAGGGCACGGCCGTCATGGACTGGATGCCGCAGGAGAAGGAACGCGGCATTACCATTGTTTCCGCAGCGACGACCGTGGACTGGAAGGGCTTTACGGTCAACATTATCGACACGCCCGGTCACGTCGATTTCACCGCGGAGGTTGAGCGCAGCCTCCGCGTTCTTGATGGTGGCGTTGTTATTCTCGACGCCAACGCGGGCGTCGAACCACAGTCTGAGACCGTCTGGCGGCAGGCCGACAGGTACCACGTGCCGCGCGTTGTTTTTGTCAACAAGATGGACAAGATCGGCGCGGACTTCTTCGCGTCGATCGATTCGATTCACGTCCGCCTGAATGCCATCCCGGTCCCCGTTCAGATTCCGTGGGGCAAGGAGGATGATTTCCAAGGCGTCATCGATCTCATTCGGCAAGTCGCCATCACGTGGGAGGACGCCGACGGCGCGACCATGGTAGAGCAGCCGATTCCGGCCGAGTTAGTCGAGGATGCGGCCCGCTACCGTGACGCGATGATCGAACGCGCGGCGGAGCAGGACGACGAGTTGATGGTCAAGTACCTCGAAGGGGAGGAGTTGACCGAAGACGAGATTCGTCGCGGTCTGCGCGCCGGAACGGTCAAGATGGCCATCTATCCCGTGTTCTGCGGCACGGCGCTCCGCAACAAGGGCGTACAGCCTCTCATCGACGCCATCACCGACTACCTGCCCTCACCTCTGGACGTGCCGCCCGTAGAGGGAACTGATCCTCGCGATGAGTCAATCACCATGGAGCGCGCCCCGGATCCGTCCGAGCCGTTCTCCGCTCTCGCGTTCAAGGTGGTTACCGATCCGTTCGCGGGTCGGCTCGTTTATCTTCGTGTTTATTCCGGCACGGGCAAGGCAGGGGCGACGGTGCTCAATTCGAGCAGACAGGGACGAGAACGCCTGGGCCGCCTCATTCAGATGCATTCCAACCACCGAGAGGAGCTCGAGGAGGCGACGGCAGGCAACATTGTCGCCGCCGTCGGACTCAAGGACACCTTCACCGGCGATACAATCTCCGCTGTCAACAGCCCCGTCGTGCTGGAATCCATCCGCTTCCCGGAGCCCGTCGTGTCGGTGGCAATTGAGCCAAAGACACGCGAGGAGGAGGAGAAGCTGGTGGATGCCCTGGTCAAGCTGGGGCAAGAGGACCCGACGTTCCGCTCGTCACATGACCTGGAGACCGGTCAAACCGTCATCTCCGGCATGGGTGAGCTCCACATTGAAGTCATCGTCGACCGACTCAAGCGGGAGTTCCGCGTCGATGCGCGGACCGGACGCCCACAGGTGGCGTACCGCGAGACCATCACCCGCCCGGCGCGGGCAGAGGGCCGCTATGTGAGGCAGACGGGTGGACGCGGGCAGTACGGCCATGTGTGGCTTGAAGTTGAACCGCTGGAGCCGGGGAGCGGCATTGAGTTCGTGAACAAGATTGTGGGCGGTGTGGTGCCGCGCGAGTACATCCCGGCTGTTGAGCAGGGTGCCCGCGAGGCGGCGCAGAACGGGCAGTTGACCGGATTCCCCATCGTTGACATCCGCATCAGCATCGACGATGGCTCTTTCCACGAGGTGGATTCGTCCGAGATGGCGTTCAAGATGGCGGGGTCGATGGGATTCAAGGCCGCTATCGAACGCGCCCGGCCCGTCGCCCTTGAGCCAATCATGAAGGTTGAAGTGGTTGGACCGGCGAAGTCCATCGGTGATGTGATGGGAGATCTACAGAGCCGACGCGCGCAGGTGCAGGGAATGGAGAGCCGCGGCGACCTCGGAATTGTCACCGCTTTCGTTCCCCTCGCGGAGATGTTCGGGTATGCTACATCTCTGCGCTCCGCCACGCAGGGACGCGCAAGCTACAGCATGGAGTTCGATCACTACAGCCATGTCCCGCAGCAGGTGGTGGAATCACTCACCAAGCGCCCGGCAAGCGTCGGTGCGCGCTAGACGGAACAACAGGGAAGAAAGATGACGACGGTACGGCAGCGACAGAAGATACGCATCACGCTGAAGGCGTTTGATCACCGCCTGCTGGATGCGTCTGCCGTGCAGATTGTGGAGGCGGCAGAGGGGACGGGCGCGCAGGTATCCGGGCCAATCCCATTGCCGACGCGCATCAAGCGCTTCACTGTGATCCGCTCCCCGCACGTCGATAAAGACTCGCGGGAGCAGTTTGAGATTCGGACGCACAAGCGAATCGTCGACATTCTCGACCCGACATCACGCACCATTGACTCCCTGACGCACCTGGATCTGCCGGCCGGCGTCAGCATCGAAATCAGCTCATAGGAACCATTCCAGGTATTTTCCGACATGCTCTCCGCACTATTGGGAACCAAGCTCGGCATGACGCAATACATCCATGAGGATGGAACGGTGTCCGCCGTGACCGCCATTCGCGTGGGGCCATGTACGGTGACGCAGGTCAAATCCGCAGCAACGGACGGCTATGACGCGGTGCAGATCGGCTACGAGTCAGTCCCGGAGCGAAAGCTGAATGGGCCGCGGCTTGGCCACCTATCCAAGAACAACATCGGCCCGCTGCGCCACCTGAGAGAGGTGCGGGCGCAGGGCGATATGCCTGAGGTTGGAACCGTTGTGACGGCGGACCAGGTATTTGAGGTTGGGGAGCAGGTTGATCTGACGGCGCGCTCCAAGGGCAAGGGATTCGCGGGCGGCGTCAAACGCTGGCATTTCCGCGGCGGCCCCAAGACGCACGGTCAGGGCGACCGATGGCGCGCGCCGGGCTCCGTTGGCGCCGGCACAACTCCCGGCCGGGTTCGCAAGGGACTCAAGATGGCCGGTCAGATGGGCAATAAGCGAACGACGCAAAAGAGTGGTCTCGTTGTGGCCGTGGACGCGGAGCGCAACCTTTTGTTTGTGCGCGGCTCCGCGCCCGGCGCTCCGGACGGAATCGTCCTCGTGCGCAAGAAGGCGAGCCGCTGATATGGAAGTCGATGTCCGGAATACAAGCGGGCAGGTCGTTGACCACGTCGAGGTGAGCGACCTGCTCTTCAATGCGCCGATCTACGAGGCCCTCGTTCATCAGGCGCTCGTCCGGCAGCGCGCGAACGCTCGCCAGGGAACGCATTCCACCAAGACGCGGAGTGAAGCACGGGGCGGCGGACGCAAGCCGTGGCGTCAGAAGTACACGGGCCGATCCCGACAGGGAAGTATCCGCTCCCCGCTGTGGCGTCACGGCGGTGTGGCGTTCGGACCCAAGCCACGCAGTTACCGGCAGGATATCCCGGTTCGCATGAGGCGGCAGGCGCTGCGGAGTGTTCTGACGAGCAAGCTGGCGGACGGAGACCTGATCATCATTGACAGCTTTGGCTTGGAGAAGCCACGCACGAAGGACGTACTGGCAGCGCTGCAGAGCCTTGACGTTAACGCCCCTGCCCTGTTGGTAACGGCGGAGCCGGAGGAGAACCTTATTCGCTCGGCACAAAACGTGCAGAGGGTCAAGACGCTGCCTGCACGCTATATGAACGTCGGTGATTTGCTGGCGCATCGCAAGCTGGTAATCACGCTGGACGCCGTCCGTAGCGCGGAAGAGTTGTGGGCAAAGAGCGGCAGAAAGGCAGAGCGCTAACCATGGACCTGCATCCGCTTGAAGTTCTGCGCCGCCCCGTCATCACGGAGAAATACACGGCGCTCCAGGATCAGAGCAAGTACGCCTTTGAGGTCCATCGCAAGGCCAACAAGAAGCAGATACGCGAGGCGGTTGAGATTGCGTTCCGTGTGCGCGTGTCCAGCGTGAACGTAATGAATGTCAAGGGCAAGACCAGGCGCGCGGGACTGAAGACATACCAGACGAAGCCATGGAAGAAGGCCGTCGTGACCCTCCAGGCTGGCGAGCGCATCGAGGTCTTTGAGGGCGTGTAGAGGCAGAGTGATGGCAGTCAAAACAGTCAAACCCACATCACCCGGCCGCCGCGGCATGGTGCTGGATGCCTTCGACGACATCGACAAGGTACGTCCGGAGAAGTCACTGCTGGAGCCGCTGAAGAGCAACGCAGGACGCAACCATTCCGGCCGCATTACCGTTCGCCATCGTGGCGGGGGTGTGAAGCGCTCTTATCGCGTAATTGATTTCAAGCGCAACAAGTACGGCGTCCCGGCGTCGGTCAAGACGATTGAATACGATCCCAACCGCTCGTCGCGGATTGCGCTACTGCACTATCACGACGGCGAAAAGCGATATATCATCGCCCCTCTTGGCCTGCAGCGTGGCGACGTTCTTGTTTCCGGCCCGGAGGCCGAGATTCGCGTCGGCAACGCTCTACCGCTGGGAGTGATTCCAACCGGCACGACGGTGCATAACATTGAGATTCATCTCGGCAAGGGTGGACAGCTCGTCCGTGGAGCGGGCACCGGCGCGCAGGTCATGGCGCATGAGGACAAGTACACACTGCTTCGACTGCCCTCGGGCGAGCTGCGGCGCGTGCTCTCCGCCTGCTACGCGACCATCGGGCAGGTCGGAAATCCCGACCACAAGAACCTGTCATGGGGCAAGGCGGGCAGGAAGCGTCTCAAGGGCTGGCGTCCGACGGTTCGTGGCTCAGCAATGTCGCCGCGCGACCATCCACATGGGGGCGGTGAGGGCCGCTCACCCATCGGGATGCCGGGGCCGAAATCACCGTGGGGCAAGCCGACACTTGGCAAGCGGACACGCAGGAACAAGAAGACGGATGTATTTATCGTCCGTCGGCGCGGCGGGCGCAGAGGTTCACGCCGCTAGAAATCTGAACGGAAACGGACGAGAACAGGAACACTGAGGAACAATGTCGCGATCAGTCAAGAAGGGGCCGTACATAGAGTCCAAGCTCTTGCGCAAGGTAACCGTCGCGCAGCAAACGAACTCGCGGGCGGTGATTCGCACGTGGTCGCGCGCGTCAACCATCGTGCCGGAGATGGTGGGGCTCAACATGGCGGTGCATGACGGTCGGCGGCATATTCCCCTGTTCATCACGGAGAATATGGTGGGCCACAAGCTCGGCGAATTCGCGCCGACACGCACGTTCCGCGGCCACGTTCGCAATGAACGGCAGGCGAGGCGGTAGGACGGAATAGCGCGATGCAAGTAACAGCGCGAGCACGCCGAATGTCGCTCTCCGTGCGCAAGCTGCACGTCATCACACAGACGCTGCCCGGCATGTATGTGGACGACGCACTCACACAGCTCCAGTTCATGGCGAGTCCCTGGGCCAAAGAGGTTGCAAAAGTGGTGCGTTCCGCCGCGGCGAACGCTGAGAACAACTACGATCTGGACCCGAGCATGCTGCGCATCGTGCGCATGGACATTGGGCCGGCGGAGACGTTGCGGCGCTATAAGCCGCGGGCCCGTGGGCAGGCCGGCAAGCATTTCCGCAGGCACAGCAATCTGACAGTCATCGTGGATGACGAGGAGAACGGCTAATGGGTCATAAGGTTCACCCGTTTGGGTTCCGCCTCGGGTACATCCGCGATTGGCAGACGCACTGGTTCGCGGATCGCGCGGAGCAATACCGAACGAATCTGCAGGAGGATCTGCAGATTCGGGATCACATCATCGACAAGCATCGTGATGCCGCCGTTGCTCGCGTGGAGCTTGAGCGCAAGGCAAGCGAGGTACGAGCACTCATCCATACGGCACGTCCGGGCGTGGTCATTGGGCGTGGCGGCCAGCGCGTTGAAGAACTACGGCAGGAACTTGAAAACCTGACGGGCAAGCGAGTCCGTGTGGACATCAACGAGATCCGACAACCGGAACTTGAGGCAACGCTCGTCGCGCAGAGCATCGCGGACCAGATACAGAGACAGGTATCGTTCCGGCGCGCCACGCGGCAGGCCGTTCAGCGGTCCATGCAGGCCGGGGCGCAGGGAATCCGTGTCGCGGTCTCAGGGCGCCTGGGCGGCGCGGAGATTGCCCGCACGGAAAAGGCGATGGACGGCCGCGTGCCGCTCCATACGCTGCGCGCCGATATCGACTTCGGCACCGCGGAAGCGCGGACACAGATGGGGCAGATCGGCGTCAAGGTTTGGGTCTATCGCGGCGATATTGTGACAGAGGCGACGCCGGAGGAATTGGCGCGGCGCAGCGCATTGATGTCCACCCCGGTGGCGTCCTCAGAGGACGGCGCGGTGGCGGTTGCCGAAGCGCCAACTCCTGAGAGCGAGACTCCCGCCAGCGAAACCGAAACGCCGGCCGGTGAAGACAGCGCTCCCGCCGAAGCCGAGGCGACCACTGAAGACTCCGCCCCTGCGGAGGCCGAGGAACCTGCCACTGACGAGGACGACGAGTAGTTCGGAACAGCCAACATGCTGCAACCACGACGAGTCAAATATCGCAAACAACACCGGGGCCGTATGCGCGGGATGGCGCAGAAGGGCAATACGGTTGCGTTCGGTGAGTTCGGTATTCAGTCGATGGAACCGGTCTGGCTCACGGGCCGTCAGATTGAGGCGGCGCGGCGAGCGATGACTCGTCACGTCCGGCGCGGTGGACAGATTTGGATTCGCGTGTTCCCACATAAGTCGATTACAAAGAAGCCGCTGGAAACGCGGATGGGGTCCGGCAAGGGCAACGTGGACGGCTGGGTAGCCGTCGTGCGCCCCGGCAAGATTCTGTTTGAGATCGCGGGGGTGCCGGAAGACGCGGCGCGGCGAGCAATGCGCCTGGCGCAGGACAAGCTGCCCATCCGCACGCAGATCGTCACCCGTGACATGGAGTAGCTCAGGATGGACATGGAAGAGATACGGGCGCTGAATGACGACCAGCTCCAGGAGGAGTTGGAGAATGCGCATCGCGAGTTGTTCAACCTGCGCTTTCGCGCAGTGACCCGACAGCTTGCCAACACCAGCGAAGTTGGCAAGGCGCGCAAGAACGTCGCTCGTTTCAAGACAGTGATCCGTGAGCGGCAATTGGAAGCATTCGCGGTGGAGGGGACGGCATAGATGCCCGGTCAGAAGACACGTGTGGGACGGGTGGTTAGCACGAAGATGGAGAAGACGGTCGTGGTGACCGTTGAGCGTCAGCGCACCCACCGCCTGTACAAGAAGGCCGTCCGCCGCCTGACACGATTCAAGGCGCACGACGAGAACAACGTCTGTGCCGAGGGCGATTTGGTGCGCATCCAGGAGACACGACCACTGTCCAAAGACAAGCGCTGGCGCGTCACCGATGTGCTGGAGCGGGGTGTTGTCACGGCACTCCCTGATGAAGCAGGGGCAAGTTCGGAATGATACAGGTTCAGTCACGCCTACGCGTCGCGGACAATTCCGGCGCTCGCGAGATCCAGTGCATCAACGTGCCGGGCGGCACGAGGCGGCATTACGCATCCGTGGGTGACATCATTGTCGCGTCCGTCAAGGAGGCACAGCCAAATGCGGGCGTCCGCAAGGGAGATGTCGTGAGGGCGGTGGTGGTGCGCGTGGCGAAGCCCTATCGGCGACCTGACGGCTCGTATATTCGGTTCGATGAGAACGCGGCGGTTATTCTGACTGAGCGTGATCTGCCCCGCGGCACGCGTATTTTCGGGCCTGTCGCGCGAGAACTGCGTGACAAGAATTTCATGCGAATCATTTCTCTCGCCCCGGAGGTCCTGTAACGATGGCGGCGAAGATTAGGCGCAACGACACGGTGTACGTGGCCGCCGGGAAGGATCGGGGCAAGCGCGGCACGGTTGAGCGGGTGATCCCGTCCAAGAGCCGCGTGGTCGTGCAGGGCGTGAACATCATCAAGAAGCATCAGCGCCCGCAGCCGGGCGTGAGGCAGGGCGGCATTATTGAGATGCCCAACCCGCTGCATATCTCCAACGTGCGGTTGATATGCCCCCACTGCGATAAGGCGGTGCGGGTGAGTTTCGGCACACTTGAAGACGGACGCAAGGTCCGACGGTGCAAGACATGCAACGAGACAATCGACTAGACAACGACGATATCGAGCGCGTTCTGCCGTTCCCCGTCCCTGCGGGGGCGTCGACGGACGACGCGCAAGAGGGCGAGGAGGCGGAGGCCCCTGCCCGCCAACGTCGCTCATCCGGGCGGCGACAGGCCGAATCATCGGATGAGGGACAGCAGGAGGCTGCGCCGACCAATGGCGCGCGACCGACAGAGATTCCACGCCTGCGCCAGATGTACATGGATGAGGTGGCCCCTGCCCTGATGCAGGAGTTCAGCATCACGAACACGATGCGCGTGCCGAGAATCACAAAGATCGTGCTGAACATTGGCGCGGGAGACGCGCGTGATGAGGCGCGAGTGCTGGAGGGCATCCAACGCGATCTGACGACGATTTCCGGTCAGAAGCCGGTGGTCACACGCGCCCGGAACTCCATCGCCGGATTCCACATCCGCGAGGGAAATACCATCGGCGCGTCCGTGACGCTGCGTGGGGCGCGCATGTGGAACTTCCTCGACAGGTTGATGAACGTGGCATTGCCACGCACACGAGATTTCCGGGGCGTTTCGACCAAGGCGTTCGATCGGCGCGGCAACTACAGCGTCGGGCTGCGAGAGCAGATTATCTTTCCTGAGATCGACTACAACCGCGTGGACCGAATCCGCGGGTTGCAGGTGAACATCGTGACGACAGCGCAAACGGACGACGAGGGGCTCAGGTTGCTGGCTCTGCTGGGGATGCCGTTTGCGCGTGAGGAGATCACCAACTAATGGCAAAGAAGTCGAAGATTGCCCGCTGGAAGCGCCCGCCCAAATACAAGGTGCAGGCGTACAATCGCTGCTACGTGTGCGGCAGGCCTCGCGCGTACTACCGCATGTTCGGCCTCTGCCGCATTTGCCTGCGGGAGAGGGCGCTCACCGGGCAGCTTCCGGGCGTGCGCAAGGCAAGTTGGTAGAGGGGGAGCGTAAGTACATGACTGTCAGCGATCCCATCGGCGATATGCTCACGCGTATCCGCAACGGCTTGATGGCGCGCCATGAGAGCATCACCGTGCCGGCGTCCAAGACCAAGGTCGCCATTGCGGAAATCCTCAAACAAGAAGGGTTCATTCGAGACTTTTCAGTCTTAAAGGGGTCGACGCCACAGCAGATTGTGCGGATGCAGATGGCGTATCGCGAGGGTAACAGCCCTGTCATCAACGGGCTGCGGCGCGTCAGCAAACCCGGACTGCGCGTGTATGTGCAGCGCGGTGAGATTCCACGCATCTTCGGCGGCCTCGGCATTGCAGTCGTCTCAACGTCGAGCGGTGTGATGACGGGTCGTGAGGCGTGGCGCAAGGGAATCGGGGGGGAGTTGCTCGCCTACGTGTGGTAGGTGGGATGAGTTGAACAGATGTCGAGAGTAGGACGAATGCCAATACCGGTGCCGGGGGGCGTACAGGTCACGATGACCGACGGCCCCCAGGGGACGGCTATTGCCGTCAAGGGACCACGTGGGGAATTGACGCGCCAATTTCATCGCACGGTTCGCTTTGAGCAAGAGGACGGTGTGATTACTGTCCATCGCAAGGACGAGAACGACCGCACATCCGCGGCGTTCCACGGGCTGTCCCGCGCGCTGTTGTCAAACATGGTGATTGGCGTATCCGAAGGCTATCGACGCACTCTTGAGATCCAAGGCGCGGGCTATCGCGCGCAGCAGACGGGGCGCGGCATCACCCTGAGCGTCGGATACTCGCACACGGTGGAGATACAGCCACCTGACGGCATCACCCTGGAGGCGGAGAGCAACACACGCTTGCACGTGGACGGTATCGACAAGGAGCTTGTCGGGCAGGTTGCGGCCAACATCCGCAAGGTTCGCAGGCCAGGCGTTTACACCGGCAAGGGCATCCGCTACCAAGGCGAGCAGGTGCGACGCAAGGCTGGCAAGGGCGCCGGACGCAGATAGGCGGAGAATAAGCAGACATGCCACGCATCAAGACAACGAGAGAGGGCCGGAGTCGGCGTCATCTGCGGCTGCGGCAGCGGGTTTCCGGCACGGAAGAGCGGCCTCGGCTGTGTGTCTTTCGCAGCCTGAACCACATTTACGCACAGGTGGTTGATGACTCGCGTGGCGTGACTCTCGCCGCCGCTTCAACACGTGACAAGGACATTCGAGACGAGGCAGGCGGACAGAATAAATCGGACCGCTCCAAGATGGTTGGCGCGGCAGTCGCGCAGCGAGCAATCGCGGGCGGCATCAAGACCGTTGTTTTTGACCGGGGCGGGTACCAATATCATGGTCGAATCAAAGCTGTTGCCGAAGCGGCGCGAGAAAACGGCCTTGTCTTCTAGGGGCGAGGAGCGGACGGAGAAACGATGACACTAGGACGCACACGCGGCGCGCGAGGGCGCACACGGGAACGACAACGCGACGCGGATCGGGAATCAGACGGCCTGACCGAAAGCGTCGTGACGATCCGGCGTGTGGCAAAGACCGTTGCGGGCGGACGCCGTTTCACGTTCAACGCGCTCGTCGTTGTTGGCGACGGCAAGGGAAAGATTGGCTTCGGGCTTGGCAAGGCGGCTGAGGTGCCGCTCGCGGTGCAAAAGGGCGGCGCGATCGCCCGCCGGTCGTTGATTGAGGTTTCGACACTGGAAAGCAGCGTGCCGCAGCAGGTCGTCAGTCGATTCGGGGGCGCGCAGGTGCTTCTCCGTCCGGCAGCCCCCGGAACGGGAGTCCGCGCCAGCGCCGCTGTGCGCGCCGTGGTACAGGCCGCCGGTGTTCGCGATATCTTAACCAAATCTCAGGGCAGCAACAACCCGATCAACGTGGTGCAGGCCACCATCAAGGGCCTGCAGATGATGCGGGATCCTCGTCAGACAATCTCATTGCGCCGCATGGTGCGGGGCGAGGAGCCGCTCCCCGAGAAGGAACCGGAGGCAGCCGCCGACTACTCCGGACCCACGCCCGTCGCGCCGCAGCCGGTTAGCAGCGACCAGATTCTCGCGGAGAACGCGGAGGAAGAGGAGCAGGCTACGGCGACGGAGTCGCAAGAGGCAGAAACGGAGGCCACTGCCGAGGTGGATGCCACTGATGCTGAGCAAGAGTCTGCCGAGGAGGCGGACACGCCTGCTGCCGAAGCTGAAGAAACCCCCGCCGCCGAATCTGAGGAGCCTGCAACAGCAGAGACCGAGGAGTCCGCAACGGTGGAGGAATCCGGGGATACGGAAAGCTCTGACGGCAATGACGATGAAAACGAGGGCGCAGGGTCATGACAAAGGTGCGCGTGACACTCACCAAGAGCCCGATTAACCAGCGGTCAGATCAGGTCAAGACGCTGCGCGCACTCGGCCTGCGCCGCATGGGCGACGAGCGGGAGCACGACTACTCGCGCTCGATTCGGGGAATGTTAATCAAGGTGCGCCATCTGGTGACGACGGAACTGAGGGACGAGGGAGGCGCGAGCACCGATGCATGAGAATGATCTGCGTTCGCCCGCCGGATCCCGCAAGCGCAGGCGACGCGTGGGCCGAGGCAACTCGTCGGGCCGCGGAACCTACGCCGGCAAGGGTATGAAGGGGCAGAAGTCTCGTTCAGGCGGCGGAGTGCGCGCGAGCTTTGAGGGCGGTCAGCTATCGCTGGTCAAGAGGCTGCCACACAAGCGAGGCTTCAAGAATCTCTTCCGCGTGGAATATGAGCCGGTAAACCTCTCGAGCCTGGTGGATCTGCCCTCCGGTTCGGAGGTCAGTCCGGAATCGTTGCGTGAAAAAGGAATCATCAGGTCGCTCAAGAAGCCCATCGTCATCCTGGCGGACGGGGAAATCGAGCAGCCGCTCACTGTTCGCGCCCATCGCGTTTCCCGTACCGCGCGTGAGAAGATTGAGGCGGCGGGCGGCAGCATTGACACCCTTCCCAAGCCCGTCATTCACCGGCCCCGATAAGAGGGAGCGCATCGCGTCGTGAGTTACTCATCGACGACCGAGCGGCGACAGCCACGCCCGGCCTTGATCCAGGCGATGATTGATGCTTGGTATCAGCCTGATCTTCGCCGCCGTATCCTCTTCACGCTCGCAATCCTGGTGATCTTCCGGTTCATCGCGCACGTTCCGGTGCCGGGCGTAGACATCGTCGCGCTACGGCAACTTTTCCAGAGCAACCAGTTGCTGGGATTCCTGGACATCTTCAGCGGCGGAGCGATGCGGAACCTATCCGTGGCCGCGATGGGCGTGTACCCCTACATCACGGCAAGCATCATCCTGCAGATCATGATTCCGGTGATCCCGCGCCTGTCCGCGCTTGCGCGGGAGGGCGAGGCGGGACGACAGAGGATCAATCAGTACACGCACTGGATGACAGTGCCCATCGCCGCGGCGTCCGCCTATGGTCAGCTTGTGCTGCTCAACAGGCTGGGGGTTCTGGGGGCTCTGTGGCCGTACCCGGGCGGCGAGTTCCTGCCGACGCTCGCGATGATTGTGAGTATGGCGGGCGGGACGATGCTCCTGGTGTGGTTGGGTGAGTTGATTACGGAGAGCGGCATCGGCAACGGCATCTCCGTCATCATCTTCGGCGGCATCGTTGCCGGACTGCCAACGCTGTTCGGGCAAGGTGTATTCGCCAACGATCCGATTGCCCTTGCGCTGGTGGGATTTGCCGGATTGGCGACCATCTATTTCATTGTGGTCTTCACTGAGGCGCAGCGGCGTATTCCCGTTCAATACGGACGGAGCGTGACGCGGCAGGGTCGTGTCTATAGACAGAGCGGGTCGACATTCATCCCGCTACGTGTGAACTCGGCAGGAATGATTCCGCTCATCTTCGCGTTCTCCATCCTGATCTTCCCGCCCACGGTCGCGAGTTATTTCCAGGAGGCGGACAACAACGTTGTCTCGGGGGTGGGGGACTTCTTCGCCCGGAACCTTGGGCCGGAAGGTTTCATGTACTGGCTGCTGCTCTTCTGGCTGGTTGTCGCGTTCACATTCTTCTACACGATGGTGACGTTCCAACAACAGAACCTCGCAGAGTCCTTACAACGCAACGGCGGATTCATCCCCGGCATCAGACCGGGGCCGCCGACGCACAACTATCTGATTCGCGTGCTGACACGAATCACGTGGGGCGGCGCAATATTTTTGGGAATCGTCGCAATCGTCCCCTTCTTCCTGCTGCTCGCGACGGGCGTGAGCACATTATCCATTTCCAGCACCGCCCTGCTCATCGTCGTTGCTGTCGTGCTGGACACCATGCGCCAGCTGCAATCGCAGCTCTTGATGCGGCAATACGAGGGATTCTTACGGTAGGCAGGAGTTCAACGAATGCGAATCATTCTTCTTGGAGCGCCGGGCGCGGGCAAGGGCACACAGGCAGCGACCCTAAACGAGGAGCTGAACGCGCCGCACATCGCAACCGGCGACCTTTTCCGTGCCGCTCTCTCACAGGGCACCCCACTCGGGTTGGAGGCCAAGTCATACATGGATCGCGGCGAGCTGGTGCCGGACAACGTAACTGTGCGGATGCTGCTGGAACGCATATCGCAACCGGACGCAGCGGACGGGTACATTCTGGACGGTTTTCCACGGAGCCTGGCGCAGGCAGAGGCGCTGGACGATGCGCTCAAGAGCCGCAACGAGAACATCGACAAGGTCCTGCTGGTCGATGTCTCGGAAGATGAGTTGGTTCGCCGCCTGAGCGGACGCTGGATCTGCCGCACATGCCAGAAACCCTTCCATGTGATCAACAATCCGCCGAAGAAGGATGGCTTGTGCGACGTGTGTGACCCGGAGGACGGGGAGCTGTACCAACGAGACGATGACAAGCCTGAGACAGTGCGGAACCGCCTGGGCGTGTACCAAGACCAGACTGCGCCGCTCATTGACTACTACACGGCTCAGGGAATCTTGACCAGCATCAACGGCGAGCAGGAGATCGAGAGCGTTCGGGCGGATTTGCTCGCGGCACTCGAGTAAGACCCAAACTTCCAGAGGTCCACAATGGTACTTAACAGCACACAATCGCCGACGGTGAAGTCCCCACGTGAGATCGACCTCATGCGCAAGGCGGGACACATTGTGGCTGATACGCTGAACATTCTGCGTGACGCCGCCAAGCCCGGCATGACGTCGGCACAGTTGGACGAAATCGCGGGGCGCGAGATTCGCGGGCGGGGCGGCATTCCATCGTTCCTCGGCTACCAGGGCTTCCCTGGACACATCTGCACGTCATTCAACACCGAAGTCGTTCATGGTATCCCCGGCCCCCGGAAAATCAAGGACGGAGACATCCTCTCCATCGACTGCGGAGCGATTTACGACGGCTATCACGGTGATTCGGCAATCACATTCGCGATTGGCGATATCCCTGATCAGGCAAAGGACCTCATTGAGGACACGCGCCAGTCGTTAATCGCCTGCATCGACGCAGCCCGGTCGGGAAACGGGCTTTGGGATCTAACGACCGCTATCAGGGACTACGCCGAGCCACGCGGCTACAGCATGGTTCGCGGGTACGGTGGACACGGGATCGGCACGCAGATGCACGAGAATCCCTGGATACCGAACAATGTCGCCGATTTTGATAGCACGGGTCGCCGAGGTTTGCGGCGATTTCGCCTGCGTCCAGGCGTTACGATAGCGCTGGAGCCGATGTTGACGCTTGGCGGCTGGCAGACCGTCGTAGAAGAAGACGACTGGACTGTCTCAACCGCGGACGGGAGCCTGTCCGCCCATTGGGAACACACAATCGTTGTGACGGAAGACGGGCCGGAGGTGCTGACCAGCCGGACGGGGAAGCCGTGACATAGCATTTTGTATTCGCGCTATGGCATACTTATAGTTCTTGCGGCCTATCTGATGGGCGAGGTATGACTCAAAAGAACAAGAAGGAAACAATCGAGGTTGAGGGTACCGTGCGGGAAGCTCTCCCAAACGGCATGTTTCGTGTGGACTTGCCGAATGAGCATTCGGTGCTGGCACATGCCTCCGGAAAGATCAGGCTCAATTTTATTCGCATCCTGCCCGGAGATCGCGTCTTAGTTGAGCTTTCGCCGTATGACTTGAAGCGGGGACGGGTGACGTACCGGTTCCGCTAAATTCACCAAACGTTGGAAAACAAGCAGGGAAACAGGACAGCGCGACATGAAAGTATCAGCGTCCGTGAAGGCACGGTGCAGCAAATGCCGTATTGTTCGACGCAAGCGTCGGCTGTTCGTGATCTGCGTGAACCCAAAGTGCAAGCAGAGACAAGGCTAAACGGGGAGAACGGGACGGACGGATGGTACGAATAGCCGGGGCGGATATTCCGGATAACAAGAAGGTCGCTTATTCACTTCGCTATATCTACGGCGTCGGTCCGCGCCGGGCGGGCGAGATCCTCGACCGGTCCGGGGTCGACCCCGACCGACGAGTGCATGACCTGACCGAGCAGGAGATGGCGCTGCTACGTGAGGCCATCGAGCGGGGCGGGTATCTGATTGAGGGTGATCTGCGACGTGAGATTGCCATGAACATCCGTAGGCTCATTGAGATTGGCAGCTACCGTGGCGTCAGGCATCGAATGGGGTTGCCTGTACGCGGTCAGCGAACGCGTACCAACGCGCGCATCCGCAAGGGTCCCAAGCGCACGGTGGCCGGCAAGAGGCGGGCCGCTCGCAAGTAAATCACGACCTACTACTGAGAAGGGAACAGGGCCCACTCGCCAAGACGCGCGAGTATGTGACTGCCCGCCGAAAGGAGCAATAGCGACACATGGCGAGACGAGGACGCCAGCGAGTGCGCCGGAGAGAGCGCAAGTCTGTGCCCTATGGTCGGGCGTACATCTACGCTACGTTCAATAACACGGTTGTCACATTGACTGACCCGGTTGGGAACGTGATTGCCTCCGGCAGCGGCGGCGCGGTTGGCTTCCGCGGTTCCCGCAAGGGGACGGCCTTCGCGGCGCAGCGCGCTGCCGAAGAGACTGCGCGGCGTGGCATGGAGCACGGACTGCAGCACGTGGAAGTGCGTGTGAAAGGCCCCGGCAGCGGCCGTGAGGCGGCAATCCGCTCACTACAAGCCACGGGCCTTGTTGTCACCGCCATCAGGGATACAACACCGATACCGCACAACGGCTGCCGACCGCGAAAGCGTCGCCGCGTCTAGTCACCTAAGTGAATATCAGAAGTCAAATGACGCGGATAGCGGTACACAGAGTGTTTGCGGTCATGCGTACAAACAGGAGGAACGCGTAACGGATGGCTCGATATACGGGGCCGGTCTGCCGGCTGTGCCGGCGACAAGGAATAAAACTCTTTCTCAAGGGAGAGCGTTGCTATACACCGAAATGCGCCATTGAGCGGCGCCGCAGCGCGCCCGGCGAATCAACCACGGGCAATCGCCGCCGACGGCGACTCTCGGAGTGGGGAATCCACCTGAGGGAGAAGCAAAAGGCTCGCCACATTTACGGCGTGCTTGAGCGCCAGTTCCGCAGGCACTATGCGGTCGCCGCCCGACAGCGCGGCGCGACGGGCGAGAATCTCCTCAAGATCCTTGAGACGCGGCTGGACAACGTGGTCTATCGACTTGGATGGGCCAACTCGAGAAAAGAGGCGCGCCAGATGGTGTCTCACGGGCATTTGGCCGTGAACGGCCGCCGAGCGCGTACGCCATCCATCAGCGTCAAGGAGGGGGCGGAGATCACATGGGTGCCCAGCTCCACCAGCACGACGCAATATGAGATTGTCCAATACCAGGCGCAGCGGCGGCAGGCGCCGGAGTGGCTGCAAATGGATGCGCGGAACATGGTAGGTCGAATGCTGCGGCAGCCCGAGCGGGCCGACATGGACATCCGCATTGATGACCGCCTGATTGTTGAGTTTTATTCACGGTAGAAACCGCGGAATGCGAGGGCGCAGACTGCACACGCGTACCTGTACGACAGGGAGGCAAAACTCTTGACCCTGATGACTGAGGCAGAACTACAGCTGGAAACCGCGAGCCTTGCTCCTGAGATCACGACCGACCGGTCACAGGACTCGTACGGCCGGTTCATCATCGAGCCGCTAACGCAGGGCTTCGGCGTAACACTTGGCAACGCCATTCGGCGTGTCTTGCTGAATTCGCTGCCCGGTGTAGCCATTACCGCGGTCCGCATTGAAGGCGCTCAGCATGAATATTCCACCCTGCCCCACGTTCGTGAGGACATGGTGGATTTCCTGCTGAACGTGAAGGACATACGCATCCAGTCCATCACAGGACGCCCGGGTACAATGCGGCTTGATGTGAGCGGGAAAGAAGGGGAAATTACCGCCGGCGACATCCAGCGGCACGGCGATTACACGATCGTCAACCCTAATCTCGTGCTGCTCAATGCCGACAGCAAGGATGCCCAGTTGTCAGTCGAGTTCACCGTCGAGCAGGGAACCGGCTTCAGGGCGGCGGAGACCTCGGTGGAGGACCCCATCGGCATCCTGCCCGTGGACGCTATCTTCACGCCCATTCGCCGCGCAAACTTTGAGGTTGAGGCGACCCGCGTCGGCCAGGTGACGGACTTTGATCGGCTGGTGCTTGAGGTGTGGACTGACGGCACTATCACACCCGAGGACGCCGTTCGAAAGGGCACGCAGATTATCATTGACCAGCTTCAGCCATTCGCCTCCCTCGGAGAACCGGCGGCTCTCCCCGGCGGACAGCAGTCAGGCCTCAGCATTCCGCCCTCACTGTCCGCGATCACCATCGAGGACCTCCATCTCTCCACACGCACGCAAAACAGCCTGCGGCGCGGCAATTTGGCTACGGTGGGGCATGTGCTGGAGAAGTCCGCGGCGGAGCTCCTTGAACTGCGCAACTTTGGCGAACAGTCTCTCAATGAGCTCGTTCAGCGGCTGCGCGAGATGGGTGTGGCGATTCCGGAGGATGATGAGGATCGCGCCTGGCGGCGCGTCCCGCTGGCGACGCTCGTTCCGAGCGCTGAGGGGACAGTGGGCGCCGGGGCTGAGCAGGGAGCGGATGGAGACGCGGACGAATCCAACGGTCGATCAGTCTTCTCGATGGGCCCTGACGAGGATGTCTCCGAAGTGGATCTGACCCACTATTCGCGCCGCTCGTTCGCCCCGGACGATGAGGACGAGGAGTAGGAATCGCAAATCATGAGACACCGCGTTTCAGGCCGTACGCTCGGCAGAAAAACCGCGCCGCGGATGCTGATGTACCGCAATCTAACGAGGGACCTGTTCCTGCGTGAGGCTATTGTGACGACTGAGGCCAAGGCCAAGGAGACGCGGAGTTTTGCAGAGCGCATGGTGACGCTTGGCAAGGACGGCAGTCTCCCGGCTCGTCGGCGCGCGCTCAAGTTCATCCCGGACAAGGACGTGGTGGACAAGCTCTTCCGTGTCTATGGAGAGCGGTACCAGGACCGCCCGGGCGGATTCACACGAATCATCAAGATCGGACCCCGACAGGGCGATGCTGCGCCGATGGTGCGGCTGGAGCTTGTCTAGGTAATCGGATGATGCAGACCACTGCCCTTAGCAAGCCAAACGGCGACGTTGCACTGCCTGCGGTGGCAGACCGTCTCGTGGTACTCACTATCGAGTACGCAGGAGCGCGTTACCAAGGAATGCAGCTGCAAAAGCCCGGGATTCCAACAATCCAGGGCGAGATCGAGGACGCTCTCCTGAAGCTGACTGGGCAACACTATCGCATCGCCGCGGCAGGGCGCACTGATTCAGGCGCGAGCGCGCGCGGGCAGGTCATTACCTTTCAGCCAGTGACCGAACTGCCCCTTGATCGTTATGTGACAGGACTGAACCACTATCTGCCGAATGACATCAGTGTGACCAAGGCGCAGTGGGCACCCGCATCGTTTGACGTCACGCGGGACGCCCGCTCACGCCACTACCGCTACACCATCATCAACCGCCTGTCACCATCCGCGCTTCTGCGTCAGCAGGCGGCGCACGTCAAGGAGCACCTTGATGAGGCGGCGATGGCGGAGGCGATACGCGCCCTGGACGGCTGGCTGGACGCGCGGCCATTTACAGGCCTTTTGCCTGCAGACCGCAACCCGCTACGACGCTACGACAATGCAGCAGTCACGCGCGACGGTGATATTGTGACGATTGACCTGCGTGGGAGCGGCTTCCTGCCCCACCAGGTTCGGCGAGTCGCCGGCGCTCTCGTGCAGGTGGGCACGGGACAGATGAGCGCGACAGAGTTTCATCGCCTTGCGCGTGAGGGCGAGCCGGGCGAGGCGACATGGACGATGCCCGCCGCCGGTCTGTGCCTGATGGGCGTCACATATGACGACGGAATCCTTGAAGACTGAGGCAATCTCCATGGCACGTGTACGAACATTCAGCCCCAAAAAGAGCGAAATTGAGCGCGGATGGCGCGTCATCGACGCGGAAGGCGAGACGCTTGGACGTCTTGCAACCCGGATTGCAGCCATCCTGCGCGGCAAGGACAAGCCGACATATACGATGCACATGTCAGTCGGCGACAACGTTATTGTCGTCAATGCCGAAAAGGTGCGCGTGACGGGGCAGAAAGAGGATCAGAAGACCTACTATCGCCACACGCAGTACCCGGGCGGGCTACGCGCAGTCACGCTGTCCACGGTCCGGGAAAAGCACCCGGAACGCATCATCCAGAACGCCGTGAAGGGCATGCTGCCGCACAATCGGCTTGGCAGGCAGAATCTTCGCCGCCTACATGTCTACGCCGGACCTGAGCACCCGCATGAGGCGCAAGTACGCGCCGGTATGGGAGCGGCGGGCCGTCGCAAGCAGGCAGAGCTGGAGGCGCAGGTTGCTGCGCCGGAACCGGTTGCCGCTCCCGAGGAGGCAGCGCCGGTTGTGCCGCCAACCCGTAGGCGACGACGCGCTGCTGCGCAGGCTGCCGAGGAAACCCCGCCGGAGGCAACAGCTACCGAGACGCAGGACACTGAAGAAGCTGCACCCGCCCCAACTCGCAGACGGCGGCGCACTGCCGCACAGGCTGCCGAGGAAACTCCGCCGGAGGCGACGACCGAGACGCAGGACACTGAGGAAGCTGCGCCCGCGCCGACTCGCAGACGACGCCGTACTACTGCGAAGGCTGCCGAGGAAACGCCAGCAGAGACAATCTCTGAGGCGCAAGACGGCGAGGAGGCAGCGCCAGCGCCGACTCGTAGACGACGGCGTACCGCCGCGCAAGCTGCTGAAGAAGCCCCGTCAGAGGCGGCGGACGACAGCGACGAGGCCGAGGAACAGGGATAAGAACAGAGCGACTCCCGGGGAGGAGAACGGAAAGGCATGACGACAGCAGGTCGATATTTCCAGGGAACGGGACGGCGCAAGCGGGCGGTAGCCCGCGTACGCGTGACGCCGGGGGCCGAGTCCATGTTTGTCGTGGATGGCAAGCCGCTTGAGGAGCGATTCCCGCTGGAGATTCATCGCCGCTCAATCTTGCAGCCGCTTGTCGCAACGGATTCCCTGCGACGGTTTGCGATTTCAGTAAAGGTCACGGGGGGCGGCGTAACCGGGCAAGCCGAGGCCATCCGTCACGGACTGGCTCGTGCCCTTTCGAACCTTGATGAGTCGATGCGCCCCGTGCTCAAGAAGGCGGGATTCCTTACCCGCGACGCCCGCGAGAAGGAGCGCAAGAAGTACGGTCTGTTCCGCGCTCGTAAGAAGCAACAGTACTCCAAGCGTTAGTTTTAAACTTCGCGATCAGCCTTGAGCGGCCCCTTATGTTAGCAATCCGCGTTCCGGCTTGGGCTATTACTTGGGTGGCTAAGGGTAAATCAGATTCCCGTGAGGTCTCGCCCTGCGCCGATGAGGCGTTGAACTCGTTCCATGGAGCGGGCCTCGGCATAGATTCTCAACAGCGGCTCCGTGCCGGAGAACCTGATGAGCATCCATGAGCCGTCGTCAAGCATGAAATGATAGCCGTCCTTAGTTGAGATCTCCGTGACGGCCACCCCCGCTAGTTCTGACGGTTGACTCTCCGCCACGCTGCCCATCACCTCAGCGCGGCGCGCGGCAGGGAACTCAAGGTCTAGGCGGTCGTATTGATGCGGCCCGACAGTTTCGTAGAGCCAATCAATCAGACCGGACATAGAACGGCCCGTCCGTGCCATTGCATCAAGAATGTAGAGTGCGGAAAGCACACCGTCACGCTCCGGCACGTGCCCGCGGAATCCAAAGCCGCCGCTCTCTTCGCCGCCAATCAACGCGTCCGTCTCCATCATGCGCGGCCCAACGTACTTGAACCCGACCGGCTCTTCATACACGGGCACGTCGTACTTCTCACTGAGGATGTCGATCATCCGCGAACTTGTAATGGATTTGACCAACGGGCCGCGCTCGCCTCGAATCTCCAACATGTAGAAAGCGAGCAGCGCGAAGAATTGCAGAGGTGTGAGGAATCGACCTCGCTCATCCACACCCCCAACGCGGTCCGCGTCGCCGTCGGTCGCCAATCCCACACCGTAGCCGTATCGAACGACGGCCTCGCGCAGTTCGCCGAGATTGTGGGAGATTGGCTCCGGTTGCCTCATACCGGGAAAATCAGGGTTACGTTCGCCGTGTATCTCTATCAACTCGGTTCTGCTGCCGCCAAGGAGGTCCACAAGGTAGCCCATGCCCGCGCCGTACATTGGATCGACAACGACGCGCAGTCCTGCATCCCGGATGCGCTCAACATCCACCAGGGAGCGGAGTTGATCGATATAGACCGGGCGGGGGTCAATCGTGGTAACGACCCCGTTCCGCTGTGCATCATCAAGTGGCATCACAGACGGCGTGCCGGTCAATTCTGCCGCATGTATCTCTCTTTCAACAGCTTCAATAATCTCCGGCGATGCAGAGCCCCCATAGTCCGGCTTGTACTTGAAACCATTCCATTCAGGTGGGTTGTGGCTTGCAGTGACAATGATGGCGCCTGCCGCCTTTTGTGAGATGACGTTGTAGCTGACGGTTGGCGTCGGCGCCCACGTCTGGCACAGGTAGGACGGCACTCCTTCCGCGGCCAGCACCTCCGCAATGGCGGCGGCAAATCGCTCCGAGCCGAATCGCGTGTCATAGCCCACGATGACACCCTGTCCGGCCGTGCCCTGAGCTTTCAGATACTGCGCGACACCTTTGGCACAGTAGCGCACGTTTTCAAATGTGAACTCCTCCGCGATAATCGCGCGCCAGCCATCGGTTCCAAAGGCAATCTGTGATTGGGTGGAAACGGTCACGATGCTGCGGCCTCCAATCCATGGATAGGAAATATGAGTTCCTGCACGCGCTTAATGGACTCCTCAGCCTCCCTCCAGACGCGCGCATCATCAGCCTCCAAAAGGTCGGGAGCGGGGGAATCACGCAACTGCTTCAGTCCGTACGCCTCCTGGTACGAGCCAGGTATCTCGTCCGGCAGATCAACCCCCGCCATGAAGGCGAAATCCATCGCCCAGCACCGCGCGACGGCGGAGAGATCGTATCCGCCGCCGCCCATGGCTAGCCACTTGCCGGGGGACAAATCCGCTAGTGCCGCGACGGCTGATGTGTGGCCCGCAGAGGTGAGTCGCAAGTGAGTGAGTGGGTCATCTATGTGCGTGTCAATTCCTTGCTGTGTAACGAGAACATCGGGATTGAAGCTTCGAATTAGGGGCGCGACCGCGTTTTCCAGAACTTGCGCGTATGCCTCATTGTGCGTGCCGGGCGCGAGAGGCACATTGACGGCGTAGCCCACACCTGCTTCTTCACCCATCTCGGTCGTCTCTCCGGTGCCGGGAAAAAGTGTGCGTCCCGACTGATGGATGGAGATCGTCAACACACGATTGCTGGAATAGAAGGCGTTCTGCACGCCGTCACCGTGGTGCGCATCGATGTCGATATAGGCGACACGTTCTGCGCCGAGCCCAAGCAGGCGTAAGATAGCGATCACGGCGTCATTGAATACACAGAATCCCGAGGCGAAATCGGGGCCGGCGTGGTGGTAACCGCCGCCCGCGTTGAAGACAACGTCGGCATCGCCGTTCCATACGGATTCCGCTGCGACAAGCGAAGCGCCTGCGGCCAGCGCCGCGGCCTCATACATCCCCTCAGAGATAGGGTTATCGCCCCAGTCGCTGAATCCATAGCGATGTTGTCGATGGAGGTCTTCGCCACGACTGAACGCCTCTACGGATTCCACGTAATCGCGTCCATGGAAAGTCATCAGTTCTTGCGGCGTGGCAACACGCGGCTCAATCACTACTGCATTTGGATGGTCAAATACGCCGTACGCCTGCAACAACTCATAGACGAGTCGCAGGCGCATGGGACGCAGCACATGATCCTCACGAAGGATATTTCGCGTGAGTTCCGGGCTGTACATGAATCCTGCTGTCATCGGAAATACCGTGCTCCCCTGCTCTCCCCTGACGCTATGGTACAGGGCAGCGGAGGGGTTAGACAGTCAATGCCATGTCCGCCGCGCCGAGAGTAATATCCCAACCCGTCTCGGCACGAAGGGCCTCGACCTCGTGGGCAATCTTCTGCTCATGGGCGGGGTTGAGGTGAACCACAATGACGCGGGGCGTCCAACCGGACTCAGCAACAGTGCTCCCGATTTCTCTTTGCAACAACGCAGGGGTCATATGGCCATTGCGAGATGCGTCCCCTGCGCCCGCGTTGGAGTACGTGACCTCAGAGATGAGGATGTCCGGCGGAGACGTTGCAAGGTGGGCCGAGAAACCCGGGGCAGTGTCGCCCGTATAGTAGAGGCTTCTCTCGCCACCGGAGACGTGGAATCCGACTGCGGGCGCGGTGTGATTGGCCGTATATGGCGTGACAACAAGATCGCCAAGTGTCACGGATCTGTCCGGTTCCAGCAGATGAAACCGGGCGCGTGGGTTGCCGTCCTCACCTGTTCGTTCCTGGTACGCGGAATAGATGACGTTGTTCATCAGGTGAGCAGAGAGGGTATCAAGCGTGTCTTGCAGACCATAGACGTGGAGCGTGCCCGCTAAAGGAGTCGCGTATGCCAATGCGGGGAGATCGCGAATGTGATCGTAGTGGCGATGCGTGAGGAACACGTGGCGGAGATCCTGCAGTTCCTCAAGGGTCAGCGAACGCGTCAGGCTACCGGCATCGAGCGCGACGCGGCCGTCAATGACGATACCTGCCAGTCTCGTCTTGGCGGATTCCGCGTTATGGGCGCCTGTAAGGCGGATAATCATTTGCCAGCGTGAAGCGTAACCCGGCCTCGTTGAGGAGTGTCACCGGTCAGCAGGCAGCATCAGGTTGTGGTAAGGGTCAGATCAACTCTCACCAGGGGATTGGAAACGTCAGAGACATAGACCCTCTTCTCCGGGTCGGCAATCGGGACTTCGAAGCAGTTCACGTATAGCCGGACTTCTTCACCGACATACCCCGCTTCTTCCGGTGGTTGAACGGTCATGAGCGGCAGTTTCCCAGCCTCAACGACCCTTTCGATGTCCGTGACATATCCAGCGATTCGCGCCTGAATGCTCGTCCCAATCGGCGCCGGTTGACCATCTATTGTGACAGTTCCCTGGTAGAGCCGCGGGAAGGGTGGGAGTGGATTAATGCTTGTGACAGGCGGCTCGTGCGTACGGAAACAGGTGGCGCCTCGCTTGAGGTCTTCTGCGTTGGACAAAATCGATCGGACGGCAATACCCAGCCCGGACGCGGCGGAGCCGGGACCAAGCACTTCTACGATTCTCGGGGACACGATGCCGACAACGTCCGTATTCAAATTGAAGATGGGCGCGCCACTTAGGCCCTCAACGAATTGCCTATCAATTTGGAAGTACAACGTTACCCCGATCTCGTGCCGGGCCTGAATCCTGCCGCTCGCACCGGTCGGCACTTGCCCACCTGCTCCACCGGGGTACCCAACAGCGACAATACTCTCGCCGGCGGGAACAAATGCGTCACCCACCAGACTTAGTGGCGGGATTTCACCGTCTACGGGGAGTCGCAGCAGAGCCACATCCCGAAGTTCGTCGCGACCGACTAACGTGGCGAGCACCGAACCGGTCGTCGCATGTGTCACCTGGATTTCTGTGGCGTCCAGTGGAATGAGTTCGGAGCTCGTGACGATATGGCCCTCTTCGTCGAGAACAAATCCTGTTCCCTGGCGGTTTCCAACATTGATGCGAACAATGGAATCCCCCACCTCGGCCACCACTTCTTCCGGAGTGCGGATTGGCTTTGGCGTGGCGGTAGGAGTGGGCAAGGGTGTTGCCGTGGGCAAAGCCGGCCGTGGCGTCGCGGTTGGCGTTGGTGTGATGGTTGGCGTTGGCGTAACTGTCGGAGTGTTGGTCGGGATAGGGGTGTATGTTGGAATAGGTGATGCCGTAGGTGTGGGAGTCGGCGGCTCACCATTACAGGCCCCACTTAGCCCGATAGCAAGAACGACGCCCGCCGCAATAACCCCAAGCAGCGTCGGTCTCATCCTGGGGACAAAAGTCCTAACACCCCGCGTCATGAATTACTGACCACACTTCTCCTGTTGACTAGCACGGGAACTGTAGTCCCTGTCTGACGACAGCTATACTTTGACAATGGCCGCTCCAGGCAGCCGCGTCGATCGGCCTTCCCGCGCCGACTTCCATTCTACCGTACTTGTGACAGGTGGAACGGGGGTGATGGGGACTATCGTGGCAAAACGCCTTATTGCAGATGGGTACGCCACACGTGTCTACTCACGGCGAGCGACACAGGCAACCGTTGCGCCGGGCATAAAGCCCTTTGACGGCGATATTCGCGATGTCAAAGCGCTGACAGCAGCACTCGACGGCGTCGACGCGGTCGTGCATCTCGTCGGAATCCTGCGTGAGAGCGGAGACGCGCAGACCTTTGCCGGGGTTTTCCAGGAGGGCACGCGGACTGTCATAGAGGCGGCTCATCAGGCAGGCGTCCGGCGGTTCATCCACGTGACGGGCATTGGGGCCGACCCGGACTCTCTTGACGAGTTTGAGCGGACTCGGGGGGTGGCAGAGCGCGAAACGCGTGAGTCAGGTCTGGATTGGATTGTCTTGCGGCCATCCGTGATTTTCGGTGTGCGGGGCAGCATGTTCGATCGCATAGCCAGGAGCTTGAAGAGCACGTGGCCATTCGCAGTCGTACCGCGGCAGGATGGGCTGTATCAACCAATCTGGCGTGATGATGCCGCGCTTTGTGTCGCGGTTGCGCTACGAGACGAGAGCCTAATGGGCGGCACCTACGAACTTGGAGGTCCTGAAACATGGACGTACAGGGAACTCGTTAGGCTGGCCCTGCGTCAACTCGGGCTCAGGCGAATTGTGTTGCCGCTTCCATCCCCTCTGTTGCTGGCTGGCGCGAGTCTCCCGCGGCTGGTCGGAAAGAAAGCGCTGGTCACGGCGTCTGAATTGCGTCAGCTCACCCGGGATAACCATACGAGCCCCTTAGTGATGCGGGATACATTCGGCATCGAGCCGACGAGCCTGTTGGACAAAGTTGATGAGGCATTTGCCATGTGACATGCCGGTAGCAGGGATGTCTTGGGTTAGAATGGGTGGGAGTGGAGGCCGCCGTCCGCGGGCGGTAGTACGTCCCTAAGTAGCGCAAAGGGAAAGTTCATAGTGTCTACTCGTTGGACAGGGCTCTCGCCCGTGACACGGCGCGCTCCGGACGCGCCGCAAATGGATCTCAATCGGGTTGCGCCTGCCCGCATTGCAGGTCGCCGACGTGGACGCACAGGGGTGCGTCGCCCCGATGAGGTTGAGCACCTGCGCGACCGCCTAAGCAGGTTCCGCCCAACACAATTTCGTTGGACAATCCAAATGAAGATCGCCCTAAGCGGTCTCTTTTTCGGAACATTCCTTGTCGCAGGCGGCCTATTCGTCGCATATCTAAACGCGGACGAGGCGCGCATTGAACAATTCGGCCTGATCGGCGCTTTCGTTATCAGCCTGACGTCAAGCGCGACAGTCGTTCTTCCCGCGCCCGGCATCCTGATCATCCTCGGCATGGCGGAGATCATCGATCCGTGGCGGCTGGGTGTTGTAACTGGCATCGGCACCGGACTCGGCGGTAGCACCGCATACCTTGCCGGAGTACTTGGTCGCGGCGCGATGGGAGAATCGAGCAGGATAAGACAGCGTATGACGGATCTTTTCAACAGCAAGTGGGGAGTGGTCATTCTCTTCCTGGGCAACCTGATTCCTTTTGCGCCCGGCGACGCAATTAGCGCCATCGCGGGCATCTCACGCTTCCCGCTGATTGCATTCCTTATCTACGTCATCATTGCCTCAATCATCAAAATGATTGCCCTTTCATGGGTCGGGCGTATCGCGCCGGACATCGCAGGGACTTTCCTGGGCTAAAAGGGAGCGCCATTCCGTGAAGATTGCTGTCGGGGCCGACCATGCAGGTCTCCCGCTCAAGGAAACGGTTATCGCACGCATTGCCGCGTTGGCCCACACACCGGTCGATCTCGGCGCGCATGAATATGATGCGAATGACGACTACCCGGACTTCGCCCTTGCAGTAGCCTCGGAGGTCGCGCAGGGCCGAGCCGATCGCGGCGTCGTGCTCTGCGGAAGCGGCGTGGGGGCAAGCATCGTCGCGAACAAGGTGCGGGGCGTGCGGGCCGGCGTCTGTCATGACACGTATTCAGCAAGACAGGGCGTGGAACATGACGATATGAACGTCTTGTGCATCGGTTCGCGCATCATCGGCTCAGCGATTGCCGACAGCGTCATTGCAGCATTTGTCGGCGCCACGTTCACAGGCGAGGAGCGTCATGCGAGACGCCTCGAAAAGGTCAAGGCAATCGAGGCATCTGGCGACCTGTCAGAATAGATAGGGAAACAGTACGGAATCGAGGGGGCATCCTGTGGCGACATCGGACCTGAAACCCAATGAGTTTGTGTCAGCAGTATCAGCGGCAGTGGACGAGTTGAGCGATGAACTCATCCGCATCAGCAAGGACGTTCATGCGCATCCTGAACTCAACTATGAGGAGTTTTATTCGTCCGCGCTGTTGGCGGATGCAATGGAACGGCACGGCTTCACGGTTGAGCGCGGAACCGGAGGTGTTGAGACCGCTTTCAGAGCAACGCTCGAGGGCGGCGCTGGCCCGGGCCCAAATGTCGCATTCCTCGCTGAATATGATGCTCTACCTGAAATCGGCCACGGCTGCGGCCACAATCTAATCGCGATCTCCAATATCGGCGCGGCACTCGCCCTGAAGGCCCTGATGCCAAGGCTGCCGGGCACCATAGAAGTGCTTGGAACGCCGGCGGAGGAAGGCGGCGGTGGAAAGATCCGAATGATCGATGCGGGCTCATTCGGCAACGTGGACGTTGCGCTTTCTTCACATCCGGCGGCAAACCGCACCGTTATCCCCAACTCAATCCCAATCGAAGAGAGCTGGAGCCTGGCGATGGTCGGCTATCGATTTGCCTACCACGGCAAGGCTGCCCACGCCGCGGTCTCTCCGCACCACGGCATCAACGCGCTCAACTCCGTCATCCACCTCTTCACCGGAATCGATGCCCTTAGGCAGCACCTTCGGGAGGATGTCCGCATTCACGGCATCATCACGGATGGCGGTCTGGCGCCAAACATCGTCCCGGACTTTGCCGCAGCGAATTTCATGCTGCGTTCGCGCGACCGTGACTACCTGAGTGAGGTAGTAGAGCGCGTGAAGCAGGTGGCAGAGGGAGCAGCAACGCTTACAGGCGCAACACTTGAAATCCTTGACGCGCATCCGATGTATGAGAACGTGCGCCCGAACGAACCCCTTGCTCGTGCAGCGCGGCAATACGCCGAGGCTGTGGGAATGCATGTCAACGACCCACGACCCGGCTCTCGCGGCGGCGCATCGACGGATTTCGGCAACGTGAGCCAGCGCATGCCGTCGTTCGCAGTGAACTTTGCCGTAAGTGAGACGCCTATACCGGCGCATTCAATCCAGATGACCGAGGCAGCGCTGTCTGACTTGGCGCATGAGAGCGCGCTGGGGGTGGCGAAGTCGCTGGCGCTGACCGGCATAGACGCGCTAACGGATGCGGATTTCCTGCGGGCGGTACGCGCAGACTTTGAGGCGAGGGACGCTAACTGAACGCAGAGGCTCGTTCGATGGCACGCGTCAAAATTGCCAACGCCAAGTTCATCATGACGATGAACGCGTCACGCCGCATCATTACCGACGGGACAATCATTTTCGATGACGACCGCATCACGCACGTGGGCAAGGCGGTGGACCTGGCGAACGCGCCGGCGGAGACGGTCATTGACGCGCGGGAAATGGTGATTACGCCCGGGTTCGTCAACGGGCACATGCACATTTCCTATGCGCACGCGACGCGCGGCATCTTTCCCGATGACCTCAGTCCTCGCGACTACCTGAGCAATGTCTTTGCGCTGCAACAGTCAATGACCGAGGAGGAGGAGCACGATACGTCGCTGTTGGGCATTACTGAATTGCTGCGTGGCGGCACAACGACGTTCGTGGATCCCGGGAGCACCCGATTCCTTGATGCCTGCATGGACGCCTATGAGAGGGCCGGCTGCCGCATCGTCGTCGGGAGGCAGGTCACGGATCAGACGAACCCGCTCAACCTGCCCGTCTATGAGACGGGAGAGGCCGTCGCGCTGACGGGGCGAACGATTGACGCCTACGACGGCGGACTCGACGGCCGCGTTCACGCATGGGCGATGCCGTTCTCCATCGATTACTGCTCACCGGCCCTGCTTCGGGAACTTAAGGCCTTGGCTGATTCCATGGGCACTCGACTCACCCTGCACCATGGAAACGGCCCTGCCACCGTGCGCGCGTTCCTTGAGAACCACAACGTCCGCCCAACCATATGGATGGAGGATCAGGGCATTCTCGGGGATAACGTCGTGTTGGCGCACATCATAGGGCTGGACGGCAAAGAGGTTGCCTCCATGGCACGTAGCAACACGGTCGGCATTGTGTGCCCAACGGCGGCCATGAAGATGGGCTCCGGCCTTTCACAGCAGGGAATGGTGCCGGAAATGATTCGCAGCGGCGTAACGCTGGGACTCGGCACTGATGCCGGTAATAACGCGAACCTCATCGAAACACTTCGATCCATGTATCTCATCGCCATCCTGTTCAAGGATGCCCGGACGGACACGCGGATGGTTCCTGCGGAGACTGCGCTGGAAATGGCGACAATCGGCGGAGCGACAGTTCTCGGACTGGATGATGAAATCGGATCCATCGAGGCGGACAAGAAGGCTGATCTTGTGATGTTCGACACGCGCCGGGCGCAGTGGCGAACGCTGTTCAACCCGGTAAACAGTCTCGTGTACAACGCGGACGGTCGCAGCGTCCACACGGTGATAGTGAACGGGCGGACGGTCGTAGAGGGTGGCGAAGCGACATTCGTCGATGAATGGGAACTGGCCCAGCGGGTACAGCGTCACGGAGAGTCTATGCTGGAGCGCACCAACACGTCATTCCCGCCCCGCTGGCCGGTGATCTAGCGTCCGGCGGCGCCCCGTTCGCTCCTTCGCCGCAAAGACCGGCGGCGCTAGTCCGGCAGAGAACCCTCTTCCCTCATCACGTTGGCCAGCAGGCCGATGCCATCCTGGATTTCCTGCGGCGTGGGGAAGCTGTAGTTAAGCCGCGCTCGCTGTGAACCCTCTCCGGTGGGAGAGAACTGGTGCCCGCCGAGATAGCGCACACCGCGCTCCTGTGTTATCGGCTCAAGCGCCTGCATATCCGTGCCCTGCGGGAACTCTGCCCACACGAACATACCTGCCTTGGGTACCGTCATGCTCACCAACGGTCCGAAGTTCTCACCAAGCGCAGCGATCATCGTGTTCCGCTTGTGCCTCATCCGGTCGTTCAGGTGGCTGATGCGGGCGTCCATGTGATCTTCCATGAACTTGGCGACAATGAGGCCGGAAAGGTAGTCATTGCCGACATCCTGCTTGTACGCCGCCATCCGTTCAATAAGACGCTCGTCTCCTGCCACCCAAGCCACGCGTACGCCGGGTGAGAGAATCTTTGAAAACGTGGCAATGTAGATGACGCGTTCCTGTGCTCCGTCCAGCGATGCGATAGCAGGGGGCATTTCGTCGACGTCCAGCATCTGGTCCACGTAGCAGTCATCCTCAAGAATCAGCGTGTCGTATTCCTGCGCGAGGGCAAGCATCTTCGCGCGGCGGTCGGGCGGCATGATGGACCCGTCGGGGTTCTGCGGACTGGGGATCGTATAGATGAACTTGGGGGTAACGCCCTCGGACTTCAGTTCGTCGAGTTTCTGCTCAAGAAGGTCCATCCGCATCCCGTCCTCATCTCTGTCGATGGTGACGATGCGGAGTTCCCTTGCGATGAATGCCCTCACGGCGCCCTGGTAGAAGAATCGATCAGTGATGATCGTATCGCCCGGGTTGGTGAGGGTTTCAAGACAGAGCGTGATGCCCTGCGCAGAGCCGTTGGTGGTGAGCACCTCAGTGATGGTTGGCCACGTCATGCCACGATGCGCGGCCATCTTATGCAGGATGATCTCACGTGTGCGGACGGGGCCGTAGGTGGGCGGGTAGCGGGCGATGATTTCCTTCTCTTCGTGGATGACAGCTCGCGCCGCTTCCGCCAGCTCTTCAATCGGCATGACATCCGGACCGGGATTGGCGCCACCGAAGTCGTACTGAAAAACCTCTTCCTGCCATGTAGGCACGGGCCTCTCAGGCACCGTCCAGAAGCGGGAATAGTCGATGCTGCCCATTAGCTCTCCGCCTTTCATTCGCAATCACGCGGTTCACAACCGCGCTGCGCGGAGAGTAGCACAAAGCGTCCCCTGATGCCGATTATGTAATCGGCATCAGGGGACAGCTAAGGATCGAGTCGGGTTTACTCGGTTGGCCAGCCGGCCGGGATTACGCCCTCGTCAAGGGATTCCTGGATGGCATCAGCGATATCATCCGGAACCCATGCGCTCCAGACATCCTCGTTGTTGTTGAGCCACCACAGCGCGGAATCGGCGGTGTCAGCATTAGGGTTGTCCTGCTGCCATGCCACGACCGTGCCGAACTGCGGAATGTCAAAGGTCCATTCCTCGAACATGTCGATGACTTCAGGCGCGCGCTCCGCCAAGTCTGTGCGGACGGCGATCACGATCTCAGCGTCTCGATACGCGCACCCCTCCGTTGGGGCGGGTCCACCGTCGCTGAAGGCCTGCATAGCTGTCCAGCAGGCTTCGTTGTAGGCGGGCTCTTCCAGACGAACGAGGTCAAGGAGGAGTGCCGGGTCGTTCGTGCCCCACTGATAGCCGAGCCATGGCTCCTGGCGCTCATAGGCGCCATAGAGATCTGCATTGGCGGCGGCGCCGTCACCGGGGTTCACAACGTGGACGTGATCCACCAGCCCATAGCCCTCAATCTGTGCGGCATTAACGTTTTCACAAGCCCATCCGATGACACAGGACACCAGCCGGGCCTTGCCGTCGGTCTCTGCAGTGGCAAACAGTTCCTTGTATTGCGGATCCTTGAGATCCTCAATGCTATCCAGATCGGGGTACTGTGCTTGCAGGTAAGCAGGAATCACGAATGCGGACTGCCAGTCTGCACCCAGGCTAAAGCCGACTTCCTGCACAGTTCCCTCGGCGAGCGCGTCAACCCAGGCGGCATCCTGGTTCGGCAGCCAGATCTCCATGGTCACGTGCGTGTCACCGGCACGCAGGCCCTGCAGCAGCGGCAGTGTTGCGCCGAAGACAACATCCGTCGGGTATCCGTAACCCTCCTCAACGATGTATTGTGCGATGCGGTTCTGAATCTGCGCGCTTGGCCAGTTCAGATCGCTGAACACAATGGGGTCTTTCTCTTCCTCCTGCGTGCATCCCGCAACGGCCGCGACAGCCAACGCAGCGATGGCGAGAGCAAGAATAACGAACTTTCTCATAGGGTACCTCCCCTTCCTTATCGCGATTATATCTTACCGAATCTTCAGAATTGTTTCTGTGTGGGCGAATTAGGCCGTTATCCTGCGGTCACGGCCTCCGTTCGTCTGGCAGCCACAGCCTGCGTCAGTCGGTCAATAATGATAGCAAGGAAGACGATTGCCAGACCGGCAAGCAGGCCGTTTCCCGGCTCATTCTTCTGCAGCGCACGATTGACATTGTCTCCCAGCCCGCCCGCGCCGACAAGGCTGGCAATGACGACCATTGCCAATGCCATCATCGTGGTCTGGTTCACGCCGGCCATGATTGTTGGCAGCGCCATCGGCACCTGAACCTTGGTCAGGATCTGCCAATGCGATGAGCCGAATGCCCTCGCGGCGTCGACAACGTCAGGCGCGACTTGCCGAATGCCGAGATTTGTCAGGCGAATAACAGGAGGCATGGCATAGAGCAGCGTGGCGAAGATTGCGCCCGGCTTCCCCAACCCGAAGAAAAGAATCCCCGGCAGCAGGTAAACAAAGCTGGGCATCGTCTGCATGCCGTCCAGAATCGGCCTCATTAAGCGATCAACAAAGTCGCTTCGAGCCCCGATTATGCCAATTGGCAGGCCAATCGCAATACACACGGCGACGGCCACCGCCATGAGTGCGAGGGTTTCCATTGTGCGGTTCCATAAATCCATGAACCCGATAAAGAACAACGCAGACAGCGCGAAAGCCAGCAGTGGTACCCGCCCCACCGCGTACGCCATAAGCCCGAGCGCCACAACCACGGCGGGCCACGGCGTCCACTTCAGGCCCCTCTCGATATAAACGAGGGCGTATGTGACTCCTGTCCCTAACGAGTCAAAGGCCCACGCCGCCTCTCGTGTCAGCCAGGAAACTGCGCCGTCAATGACATCCGCGACTACTTCTCGCGCGCTGACCGGCAACATCACTGATCCATCGGACGATTGCTCGTGTGCAACGGTTGTTGGGAACCCCATGTTTGAGCCCCAGATGACGAGGGAAACGACAAGAACAGCCAGGACGAGGCCAAGCCCCAGCCAACGCCGCCGAGGCAGCTCACGGCCGTTCGTAGCCGGCGCTTCTTTCTCAGCTTCAGTGGCTTGTGGGGCCTTGTCCATCACTACGTCGTCGGTGCTAGCCACTGTTGTCTCCGATCCCTACTCCCCCAGACAGCAGTTCATCACGTCGAATCGCCCCGACGAGCACACCGTTTTCCTCCACGACTGCAACGTGAAATGGGGCACCCTCGACAATTGGAATGATCTCATCCAGCGAGGTGTCCGGATCGACGATGACAGGATCCTGAAGTCTGGCCTCTTCGAGAGTCTTCTGGCGACGGTTGGCGAGTGATTCCGCTTCCTGTTTCGTCAGCATTCCCTTTAGTCTGGAATCCCCGCCGACTACGAACAGGGAGTCACTGCCCATATTCTCCATAAGTATGAGAGCTGCGCCGGGGCCTTGGCGCAGATTGACAACATCGCCCGCCTCGCTCATCACAGTTCGCGCCTGGATGAGCCGCGTCGAAGAGACGTCACGCACGAATTCGGACACGTAGTCATCACTCGGGAGCGCAACAATCTCATCCGGTGTTCCCTCCTGGATGATCTCTCCGTCACGCATGATGGCGATGCGGGTTCCGAGCTTGATCGCTTCATTGAGATCATGCGTGATGAAGACGATGGTCTTGTGCAAATCCGCCTGGAGCGTGAGCAATTCGTCCTGCATCTGCCGACGAATGAGCGGATCCAGGCCGCTAAAGGGTTCATCCATGATGAGCACGGACGGATTGACGGCGAGGGCGCGGGCAAGGCCGACACGCTGCTGCATTCCGCCGCTCATCTCACGTGGGAAGTAGCGCTCCCACCCATTCAGGCCAACCTTCTCGACCGTGTCACGCGCAATGTCAAGCCGCTCTTCCTTTTCCATCCCCTTGACCTCAAGGCCGTAGGCGACATTTTCCAGCACACGTCGATGTGGCAGGAGAGCGTAGTTCTGGAAGACCATTGCGACGGTTGATCGACGAAAGTCTATCAACCGGTCCGGCGAGAATTGCAGGATGTCCTCACCGTCGAAGTAAACCTCCCCGGCGGTGGGATCGGTCAACCTGATGAGGGCCCTGGCGAGGGTGGACTTGCCACTCCCGGACAAGCCCATGAGAACATAGACCTGGCCGAAGTCTACGTTGAAGGAGACATCCCGCAACGCCGTGACGAGCCCGAGTTCTTCCTGGATTTCCGTGCGGGTCTTCTCAGCGTGCTTGGAATCAAGAGCCCGTTCGGGACGGTTGCCAAATACCTTCCATACGTTTTTGACTTCAATCTGATGTTCGCTCTGCGTCATAACACCCATTTCTTCGGCGGATCGACGCGGAAAAAAGTAAGGAATGCGCGTAAACCACGTCGTTCAGCCCCCCCCTGCTAGCGACACCACACTGTAGCCGATTAGCTCGCAGTCGTCCAATCGCCCATTGAACCCGTGAAAGCGGCTGCTTGGCGGGACACGAAAATGCCCGGATTGAGGATGGATTCGTTGGCGTCTATACCTAATTCGTGGCACAATAAGTGTTGCGTCTATTAAGTATCCAAGGAACAACCGGGAGGGGCACATGACGGGCAGACTGTTTCTACTCGCATTGGCTATCGTTGCAGGTCTGATGATCTTCGCGGCCTGCACAACGGAGGAAGACACTCCTGAGCCGACCGACAGCGAGCCGATGGAAGAAGAGATGATGAGTCGTCTCGCGACGGTGCAGGAGCGTGGAACGCTCGTCTGCGCCATCAATACGGTCTTGCCGGGCTTCGGCGCGCTTGATGCGGACGGCAACAATGTCGGCTTTGACATTGACCAGTGCCGCGCAGTAGCGGCAGCAGTTCTTGGCGATGCCAACGCTGTTGAGTTCCGTCAGACAACCGCCGCACAGCGTGGCCCGACCATGCAGTCCGGTGAAGTTGATCTGATGGTCAGGAATACAACATGGACCACCGGTCGCGACGCGACGTGGGGCAACTTTGCCCAGACCACGTTCTACGATGGCCAGGGGTTCATGGTGCCGGCCAGCCTCGGCATAAGTGACCCGACCGAGTTGGATGGATCCTCAATCTGCGTGTTGTCCGGCACGACAACTGAGCAGAACCTGCAGGATTTCATTAGCCAGAACGGGCTGGATATTCAGGTCCTCACGTTCGGTGAGCAGCCGCCGCTGACTGAGGCATACCTCGCCGGTCAGTGCCAGGCGGAGACCACAGACAAGTCCGGCCTGGTCTCACTGCGAACCACGTACGACAACCCTGATGACCATGTCATTTTGGGCGCCACGATCTCCGAGGAGCCTCTCGGCCCCGTCGTCCCGCATGGCGACGATCAGTGGTATGACATTGTGAAGTCCACCATTGCCATCCTGATCTACGCCGAGGCATTCGAGATTGACTCGATGAATGTCCCGACATCGGCAACGGGCAATGCCGCGGTTGACAGGCTGTTTGGGCTCAGCGACACGAACTGGGGCCAGGGAGACCTCGGCCTCGACCAGACGGTGGCGCAGACCGTGATCCAGCAGGTCGGCAACTACGGCGAGATTTACGACCGCCACCTCACGCCGCTGGGTGTGACGCGAGAAGGCAGCCGTAACGCGCTGTGGGTATCCGCGCCATGCAGCATGTGCCCGAAGGGCGGTGAGATTTACGCCGCGCCGTTGCGGTAAGCAACATACGTCATCGCAGCGCCACACAGGCGCAATGATCGAAACGTAAGGGCGGTGAATAGGTGTCACTTGACACCTATTCACCGCCCTTCTTCTTGCCCTGTCTCTGTCAAATATTGCGCTATAGTCAGAACTGAACAGCCAGGGTGAGTTGGGGGGACGGAATCGGGAGATGGCCGACCAACCACGGGGGATTCTGACCTACCAAGGGATTCCGGTATGGCGTCACGCCGTACTCATCCAATGGGCGTTGCAGATCATTTCAGCCATCGCAGTCGTTACGCTCGTTGTTTGGTTCTTCTCCAATGTTGCATTCGCGATCAATGATCGCGACATCCCGTTTGGCTGGAACTTCTTTGGCCGCTCATATGGGACGCCGGTTCCTGAACACGCCCTGCCTTTCAACGATTCAACCGACAGTTACGCCTATGCGTTGCTGGTCGCCGCCGTCAATACGATTATCCTTGCCGTTGCCGGCGTCATTCTTGCGATTATTGTCGGTACACTAATCGGCATTGCTCGCCTTTCCCCAAACTGGCTGCTGTCCCGCCTCTCACTCGTCTACGTGGAGTTCTTCCGTAACGTCCCTTTGCTTGTGCAGCTCCTGTTTATCTTCTATTTCATCCTCGTGCTCCCGCCCATCACTGAGACGTACAACCTGTTTGACGTCCTCTACATCAACAATGCGGGGATCGCTATGCCTCAGCCAACGCTGTCGTCAGGCATCGCGCCCGGTCTCGGTTGGGTTGCCGCCGCAGGAGCTGGCGTCTTTTTGGGGTACACCGTCTACAAGCTGCGAAATCGCCGGGAAATCGTTACCGGTGCAGTATCGTACCCGCTCCTCACGGGCATCGGCACCGCCGTTGGTATCGCAGCAGTCGCGTGGGTGGCAATTTGGGCGATGGCGGGTGACACGCCGTTGGGCTTGAGCATTCCGGCCCCGGATGATCGTTTTGGCCGAATTGAAGATGGCCTGCGCGTTCGGTCCGGCGCAATCGTGATGCTCGTCGGTCTCGTGATGTATACGGCGGCATTCATCGCGGAGATCGTCCGCGCCGGAATTCAATCCGTCAGCCGAGGCCAAACAGAAGCTGCCCTGGCCGTGGGGCTCAAGCCGGTGGGTGTGCTTCGCAATGTGACTTTCCCGCAGGCTCTTCGCGTTATCATTCCGCCTCTGATTAGCCAGTGCCTCAACCTTACGAAGAACAGCAGCCTGGCTCCGGCAGTTGGTTTTGCCGATCTGACCAATGTTGGAATCACAATGACCCAGACCGCCCCTGCCATTAACATCTTCCTTGTCATCATGTTGGCCTATTTGGCCATGAGCCTGGCATGGTCGGCCGTCGGCAATTTCTACAACTGGCGCACACGGATCGTGGGGACGTAGGCGATGGCGACACGAGAGACAACGCCGGGTGCGATCTTGCCACCCCCACGAATGACCACGGGCAAGGTTGGGTGGATCAGAAATAACCTGTTCAGTTCGCCCTCCAATGGCGCCACTACAATCATTGTGGCGGCATTGACCCTCTACCTCCTCTGGCTCTTCGTGGACTGGGCTTTTGGGACAGCGGATTGGTCCGTTATCCCAACGCTTGGCGGCACACTTGTACTCGGCCAGTACAACTCCGACTCGGTATGTCCCTCAAACGATTGCTTCTGGCGTCCACAGGCCTCGCTTCTTATCGCCATGACGTATTTCGGGATACTGTGGGCGGTAGCAGCGACCACGCTGGTAAGAGGCGTGGCTCTTACGACTGCGTTTGTAGCGGCGGCAATGGCGCTGCTTCCCCTGCCCTTCGATGAGATGGGGATGGACGTGCGTCTCCTGCTCGTTGCGAATATTCCGGCCGTCTTCCTGGGGCGCTGGCTGGGCCGCAACACCCCCGTGGGGTCAACCAGGAATCTAATCATCATCGCTTTCGTTGGCTTCATCACCGTGTACTTCCTGCTAAGGGGAATCGAGGGGGTCCCGGGCCTTTATCCTGTACCGTCCCGATTCTGGGGCGGATTGATGCTCAACATCCTGCTGGCTGCAGGAGGAATAACGGCCAGCCTGCCGATTGGAATCATGCTTGCGCTCGGCAGACGCAGTAACTTGCCTGTCGTGAAAATGCTCTGTATCGGCTTCATCGAGTTTTTCCGCGGCGTCCCGCTCATTACCCTGCTTTTCATGTCACAGACGCTGGTGCCGCTCGCGTTCCCTCGGGACTTTCCCCTGGACGAGGTAACACGAGCCGGAATCGTCATCACGATGTTTAGCGCGGCATATATGGCGGAGAACATTCGCGGAGGCTTGCAGGCCCTCCACCGGGGTCAAACAGAGGCGGCCAGAGCCCTTGGCCTGCCGCCGTGGAACACAACCACGTTCATCACCCTCCCACAGGCCCTCCGCAACGTCGTGCCAGCCATCGTTGGCCAGTACATCAGCCTATATAAGGACACAACTCTGGTCTTCATCATCGGAATGCTCGATATCCTGCACATGGGTAGCTCGTTCATCGGCAGCAACCGTGAATTCCTCCCACACAGCCGGGAGCTGTTCCTATTCATTGCGCTGGTCTTCTGGGTCTTCAACTACGGCATGTCATATGTGAGTCGGCGCGTGGAAAGGAACCTTGGCGTTGGAGAGAGATAGGTTGGATCACATGCGGTATCCTCGCAAAGCAAGGAGGCACCGGAATGACTAATGGGGATGCATCGGACAACGGTGTTGAGGACATCATCATCGCCCGTGACGTTCACAAGTGGTTTGGTTCATTCCACGCGTTGCGCGGTGTCTCGACCACCGTCAAACGCGCAGAGAAGGTCGTCATCCTCGGCCCATCCGGCTCCGGCAAGTCAACGTTTATTCGAACCATCAATCGCCTTGAGGAGCATCAGCGTGGCGAGATCATCGTTGATGGCATAACTCTTTCTAACGACGTGCGTAATATTGACGCGATTCGCCGCGAGGTTGGGATGGTGTTCCAGCAATTCAACCTGTTTCCGCACCTGACCGTAAAAGACAACATCACACTGGCGCCCATGAAGGTAAGGCACATACCGCGAGCGGAGGCGGAAGACACGGCCATGGGTCTCCTGGAGCGCGTGGGAATCCCGGAGCAGGCAGAGAAATACCCTGCTGAACTCTCCGGTGGTCAGCAGCAGCGCGTCGCCATTGCACGCGCGCTCGCGATGCAACCTCGAATCATGCTGTTCGATGAACCGACATCGGCGCTTGACCCGGAGATGATCAAAGACGTGCTCGATGTGATGACTGAACTGGCACAATCCGGCATGACCATGCTAATCGTCACCCATGAGGTAGGCTTTGCCCGTGAGGTGGCAGATCGCGTCATCATGTTTGACGAAGGCATGATTGCGGAAGAGGCCCCGCCCAACGAGTTCTTCATAAACCCAAAGAGCGACCGCGCCAAGCTCTTCCTGTCTCAGATCCTGCACTAAATACGCACAAAAACTATCGCTTAACCCCTGTTACCTACTCAACCAGTAGCACATTCAAAAGTGTCGCGGGGCGACATATTTCTGCGACATTTCGCTCCTATCGTGAGGTGCGTCACGCAAACCTCATGAAAGGAGTGGGGCGATGATTAGCAAGATTTGGATGATAAGGCCGTTCCTGATTGGGGCGGTTGTGGCGCTCATCCTGAGCGTCGGGATACTGGCGGCCTGCACAAGCGACAACGGATCCGGCGAAGGCTCGGAGTCCGGGAGCGAGCGCGCAGGCCAGGAGGGTTCCGGCCGTGAGAGCGGCGGCGAGCATGGCTCCGGTGGTGAGAGCGGCTCCGAGTCCGGCAGTGAAGAGGGCAGCGGCGCCAATCAGTTGGCACCGGACGAGACCTTCGACACGGTCCGCAGCGGCGCACGCTTGATCCTCAGCTACGACGCCGGAAGCAATGCCTTCACGGGCACCGTGGAGAATACGACCAATAACGTCCTGACGCGTGTGAGGATCGAAGTGCACCTCGATAACGGCACGGAGATTGGTCCGACGACTCCCATCGACCTGGCACCGGGCGAGGTCGTTCCGGTCAACCTGGCTTCAACAGCGGCGTCGTTCAACGGATGGACGCCACATGCCGAAGTCGGCAGCGGCGAAGGCGGCAGAGAGTCGGGCACAGAAGGCGGCAATGAGGGTCCCGAGGGCACGGAGAGCGGCGGCATGGGCGCTGAGGCCGGTGAGGCCGAGATGTCCAGCCCGATCATTCCGCTCGACGAGACCTGGGTGGGCAACCTCGGCGGGTTGGACGTGGTCGCGCGGTTCGATCCGCCGACGCAATCCGTCCAGTCGCTGGTAACGAACATACTTCCGCAGGTTCTCTGCTACGTGCAGGCTGAGCCGCACCTGAAGTCTGGCACCACGACTATTGGTGAGCTTGGTCCCGATGTGCTGGGACACCTGAGCCCCGGACAGGCAGCAGCGACCAGCGTGCCGCTCTCCAGCGAGCCGAGCCTCGCAGGGGTGTCATTCGACGGGTACGTGGTTCACCTGGAAGTATTCGACTGCGGCGGCACCGGCCCTGTGCCTCACGCACCAGGACAAGGTTCTGAGGGCGGTGGCAGTGAAGGAACAGGTGGCGAGGGACACGGTCCCGGCGGTGAAGGCGGCAACGAGGGCAGCCAGTCCGGCACCTCCATGCCATCCGGCGGCGAAGAGGGCAGCGGGGCCAATCAACTGGCGCCGAACGAGACCTTCGACGAGATCCGCAGCGGCGCACGGCTCATCATGAGCTATGACGCCCCGCGCAATACCTTCGCGGGCACCGTGGAGAACACGACCAGGGACATCCTGACCCGGGTCAGGGTCGAGGTACACCTGTCAAACGGGACGGAACTCGGGCCGACGACTCCGATAAACCTGGCCCCGGGCCAGATCCGAACGATCATGCTGGACTCAACGCGGACGCCCTTCACCGGATGGGTAGCTCATGCCGAGGTTGGCAGCGGCGAGCACGGCAGCGGCAGTGAGTCAAGTGGTGAGCACGGCTCCGGGAGCGAACGCGGCCGAGGCTAGAGCCTACCGAAGTGAGCGAGAGAGAGAGCACAGCGTCGCTTCAAGTAAGATGATGGACTCTAGCGCATACGCAAGTGGGAGCGGTGTCTCCGAGGGGACACCGCTCCCACGAACAATTCCCAGAGGCCGACGATGAGCGACACGGTACTGATAGTCGAAGACGACACCAGGATTGCGAACTGGGTCAAGGTGTACTTCGAGCGGGCCGGGTTCTCCGCTGAGGTTACTCATGACGGTGAGTCCGGCCTGGCGCTAGCCCGTGAACTGGCTCCGGATCTCATCATCCTCGATCTGATGCTTCCACGCCTCGACGGCGTGGAGTTGTGCAAGATTCTCCGCCGGGAGTCTGACGTTCCGATCATCATGTTGACGGCGAGGGAAGCGCCCGCGGAGCGCATCATGGGACTGGATATTGGCGCCGACGATTACATCGTCAAGCCATTCGATCCCGATGAGGTCATTGCCCGAGCCACGGCCGTGCTTCGGCGGGTTCGAGACAAAGTCCAGCAAGTCCTGACTTCCGGGGACATCACTCTAAACGAGACCACCGGAGCCGTGACGGTTGGTCACGAGCCCGTGGCGCTGAGCCAGGCGCAAATTGCCCTGCTGGCGACATTCATGAGGAATCCCAACCAGGTGCTCTCTCGCGACCGGCTCATCTCATTGGCATTCAATGACGAGTTTGATGGGTTTGACCGCGCGATTGACAGTCAGATCGCCCGGCTGCGCAAGCAGATCAACCGGGACGGCAAGCAGCCGATTCAAACCGTCTACGGCGCGGGGTACCGGTTTGTGGTGGAGGACGCGTGATGTCGCTGCACTGGCGGATCATGGGCGCGACCGTCCTTGTGGTCGTTCTCACAGTCCTCATCAGCGTCGGCGTAGGCTACTACGCAACGCAGTCCCGCCTGAGTGTATTCGTTGATCGAATCGGCACTGAAGAGGCGGTTCAACTGGCGCAGGCCCTGAGCAGGGAGTACACGGCCTCCGGCGGCTGGGGGACGGCGAGCGCAGCCCTGTCCGAGGCCGGATACATCTATGACCGGGCTCGGGAGGGTGAGGGGCACGAAGAAGGTGGGGAGATCTCGTCGGAGCTCTTCCATCAAGATCAGGTGCGAGTCGTTATCACGGGGCTCGATGGACTAGTAATCATGGACAACTTGTCCGATCTGTCACCCGGTACGGCCGGCCATGATCTAAACGGGCATCGCGAGACAGTGTTCGACCTGACCACGAATCGGCCCGTGGGTTATGTCTACGTTGACGTGAACGAGGAGCTCCTTGCGACCGAGTCGCATGGTTTCCTCAGGACGCTCCTGTACATCACGCTGATTGGTGGAACGTTAACGATCGGTGTCGCTATCCTGCTGGCTTTTTGGTTGTCAAAGCGAATCACGGCGCCGGTGGCAGCATTGACGGAGGCAACACAGACGATTGCGCAGGGGGACATGGCTCGGCTACCGGTCACGTCCTCGGATGAGCTGGGGCAAATGAGCGCGGCCTTCAACCGTATGACCTCAGCCCTGGAGACACAACGCGAGCTTCGAAGGCGACTGATAAACGACGTCTCCCATGAGTTGAATACCCCATTGAGCGTCATCAAGTTGGAAGCAAAGGGACTGCGCGACGGACTGCAGAGCCCGGAGAGCGCCTCCGATCACATCATCGAGGAGGTGGACCGACTGGGCGGCATCGTCACTGACCTGGACTGGCTTGCCGAGACGGACCATGGCGAGTTGAGGCTGGCACGGGAAGCGGTGTCCCCTAACGAACTGCTCACTGCAGAGGTGAATCGCTGGCAACCGCAAGCCCAGGATCGGCAGGTGGAACTGTCGCCAGAGTTATCCGACGGCCTCTCTGATGTGAGTCTCGACCGGATGCGTATGAGCCAGGCATTGGGAAATGTTCTGAGCAACGCCATCAACTGTACGGAGGCAGGCGGACACGTCGTGCTCAAGGCCGGGTTGGACGACAACGAAGCTCTGGTTATCTCAATCACCGATGACGGGATCGGCATCGATGCCGCGGACATTCCCCACGTCTTTGATCGCTTCTACCGGACTGACCAGTCTCGCAATCGCGGGATCGGCGGCACGGGGCTAGGGTTGGCCATCGCGCGGGCGATAGTCGAGGCGCACGGGGGTGTGATTGCCGTGGCGAGTGATGGGCCGGGGCGAGGCGCGACGGTGACTATTCGCGTTCCTCTGGATGCGTGCTGACTTGTCCGTCAAGGCTATGGCCTGCCGTGTAATGCCCGTTCCTGCGTTTTCGTATAACCCTTATCGCAATTGCGATCAGCACTGCCAACAACAGCAGCAACCACCAGGGCAGCGGTGTCAGCCACGACAACGGGAGCACCATCGACGCCGGGGAGGCTACTGAACCCGAATCGCTTACACCAGTCGATGGCTGCGGGAAGCCGCCCGCCAGCTCCGGCACGGGAGGAGTCGCCGTAGGCGCCACGCCGGACGTCATCCCTGAATCGCGCCCAGGTCCCATACCCGGACTGCCGGATTCCATTTCTATCTCGTGCCCGATCCCCGTCCGGGACTCGTATCCAGGCCAGGCCTCCGGCACGGGAGTGGTTATCGGCCCCGGTGTGGGCGGGGATGTCGATTCCGGTGTAGATATGGGTGTCGGCTCCGACGTGGGTTCGGGCGTGGGCACAGGAGTCGGTTCCGGTGTGGGTATGGGCGTCGGCTCCGGCGTCGGCTCCGGCGTGGGTTCCGGGGCCGGTTGCACATCGGCGTTCCCCGCCCGGGGTTCACCACATCCGGGGTGGTTGCAGGGCTG
>VXMO01000029.1:12765-78908 GCA_009841045.1 Dehalococcoidia bacterium | reverse complement strand
CCCCATCGTCCTCGACGTTGAGAGGGAAGACGCCGGCCTGCTGATCGGGCGGCGCGGGCAGACGCTCCGCCACGTTCAGATGCTCCTCAACACCATCGTCTCGCGCTCTGTTGGACACTATGTGCCACTGCGTATTGACGTCGAGGGATACCAGCAGCGTCACATCTATCGCCTCCAGCAGATCGCCCTCCGCGCCGCGGACCACGTGCGCAGGCGGAGGCGTCCCATCACCCTCGACCCCATGTCGCCCGCCGACCGTCGCATCATTCACATGACGCTTGCAAACAACCCGGCCGTCATCACGGGAAGCACGGGCCACGGCGAGAATCGACGCGTCACCATCCAGCAGGCTCCGCGCGGCGGCGGTGAGCAGCGCGGCGGTCGTTCTGCCGTCCAGGAGCCTCCTCCCATGGCGCCGCCCGTCGATGAGGACGAGTACGAGGATGATGACTATATCGAGGAAGATGAAGACCTCGATGACTACGACGACGAAGAGTATGACGATGACGACTACGATGATGAAGATGATTACGACGATGAGGATTATGACGACGAGGACTACATCGACGAGGACGAGGATGAACTTGAGGAGGAAGAGGAAGCTCCTCGCTGATGACAGGCAGTCCGCCTGATTTTGTGGCCGTCGGCGGGCCCACCGCCGCCACTGCTTTCGCTACGCTGACCGCAGCGCGTCTTGGCCGGTCAACCGGCCTTCTGGTCGCGGACTCGTTGCCCGCACAGGAACGCGAAGCGCTCGTGCCTGCCGGCATTGAACTCGCCTTCGGGTCCTCACTGTTGCGATCAGAACATATCCCATGGTCCTGGCTGGACGCTGAGATTGTGCTGGCCAGTCGATTCGCCACCGATATTGACTCGGCCCTGTTGGGCAGATTCGGCCGCTCTCTCATCGGCATCATGGCCGGAGGATCTGACACTGCCAATCAACAGCCGGGGTTTTTCACTTCGGGGGCCGGGGCGCTTTTCTTCGCGGAGTCTGAAGCTGAATCCGCCTCCATCGGCGCGCCCATCGCCCTGTCGCTCGGCACCGAAAACGGACTGCGGCTGTGGTGGCAAGAAAGGTGGCTCACCATAGCATCCACGCCTGAAACCCGACGTGAACCCGGCCCACTTATCCTGGCCGCAACGGCCACAGCGTTTCTCGTGCGTCTCACGGAGACACGCAATGCCGTCACCGCTTCTCACTTCGCCGCGGGCATGACAGCTCTCCTGCCTGAGGCACCTCGCCTCTCACTTGAAGACATCCCCAATCGCGACGCCATTGTTGCCGTTCAAGAGAATTCCTGATTCACCCCGCATGGCGCGTATCATGTGACGTAGTTGGAGGAGACAGCGCTATGAAATTGGGCCTGACATTGCTCTTGGTGGGCATCGTGATGGTTGGCGGCTATGGGGCATATACGATGGTGCGTTTCATCGTGCTCACGGACGAGGTGCCCATCATCATGAGAATCGGCCTGCCGACAATCGTCATTGGCGCGCTCGTGCTGTTGGTCAAGGCCATATGGGATCGGCTGCGTGAAAGGAACAGCGCCGACGTTCGTCGATATGAGGAGGCGCAACCATGATTGCAGTCACATCAAACGATATTCCCGGCATGACTATCACGGAGACAAAAGGCATCGTCTACGGCAACTCTGTGCGTGCCCGCAACGTGGGGCGCGACATCACCGCCGCCTTCCGCAACATCGTCGGAGGCGAGGTGCCGGAATACGCCAAGCTCATGGCGGAGTCCCGCGCGGAGGCCTTGCACCGGATGGAGCAGCGTGCCGAGGAGATGGGCGCGAACGCCGTCATCGCCCTGCGTTTCTCCACGTCGATGGTCATGTCAGGCGCGGCGGAGCTGCTTGCCTATGGCACCGCCGTCGTTGCCGAGTAGGAGTCTCCACCGTGTCTGAGGCAGTCCTCGTGTTGGTGGGCCTGCTGGCTTACGTGGCCGTGCAGATTGCGGTGCAGATTGCCGCGGGACGCGATCTCGGCAAGCGCAAGAGGGTCCGCGGCGGCAACCGTTGGCTCTGGGTCATCATCATCCTGTTGCTGCTCCCTGGCGCGCTGGCCTATTTCGCATTCGGACGCCTACCGGACGAGGAGACATCAACACTGCCGCCTCAGAGTCCGCCGGCGTGGTAGCTGTACTTCATATGCCGCCGATGCCGGAACGCGGCAGGGCAACTGATTCAGAGGCCGTGCCGGAGCGCGAACCGAGGAGAAACCTTGACGTTGCCGATAGCCGTTTTCCACAATGGGATGTCAATTCGGGCCTTTCGCAAAAGCAAAACAACTCAAGAAATAGCAGGCAGGTAGGCGGCTGATGCCCTTTTCTCCCGTATCGAGCAAGGTCTCGTTTCCGGACATGGAACGGGACATTCTCCAGTTTTGGAAGGACGAGGATATCTTCCGACGCTCCATGAAAGAGCGCGAGGATGGTCCAATCTTCACGTTCTTCGAGGGGCCGCCGACAGCCAACGGCGCGCCCGGCGTCCACCACGTGCTCGCCCGCGTCTTCAAGGACGTTATTCCCCGCTTCAAGACCATGCAGGGCTACCAGGTGCCTCGCAAGGGCGGCTGGGACACCCACGGCCTCCCGGTGGAGCTGGCCGTTGAGGCGGAACTCAACCTTTCCACCAAGCGCGAGATTGAAGCGTACGGCATCGCCAAGTTCAATCAGAAGTGCAAGGAGAGCGTTTTTCGCTACGTGCAGGACTGGGAGTCACTGTCCGAGCGCATCGCTTTCTGGGTCGACATGGACGACCCGTATGTGACCTATTCCAACGAGTACATCGAGTCGGGCTGGTGGATCTTCAGCCAGCTCTGGGACAAGGGCCTCATCTATCAGGGCTACCGCGTCACGCCGCACTGCCCGCGGTGCGTCACGTCTCTCAGTTCACACGAGGTCGCGCTGGGTTACAAGGACGACGCCGAAGACCCGTCCGTACACGTCAAGTTCCGCATCCAGGACAGCGACAAGGCACGTGAGTTGCTGGGTGACGGCTCGCCCGCCTACCTTCTGGCGTGGACGACGACTCCGTGGACACTGCCCGGCAATACCGGCTTGGCCGTTGCCGTCGGCGCGCGATACGTCGTTGCCGAGGGGCCGTGGGGCAAGGACGGCGGAAAGGAGCGGCTGATTCTCGCCGATGCCTTGACGGATCAGGCGCTTGAGGGCGACTACGAAATCCTCGGCGAGTTCTCCGGCAGAGAATTGGTCGGCCTCACATATGACCCGCTCTTTGATTACGCTGTACCCGACGGCTACGCAGGCAAGGTCGTCTCCGCCGACTTCGTCCTCCTTACTGAGGGCACGGGCATCGTTCACATCGCGCCCGCCTATGGCGCGGAAGACCTGAGCGTCGGCAACGCTGAGGGCCTGCCCGTCGTCCATACCGTCAACATCGACGGCGCGATGCTCGATTTCGACGGCATCCCGTGGTCGGGCAAGTTCTTCAAGGATGCCGACCCTGACATTACCGCGGACATGGACGAACGCGGCCTGCTGCTGCGCGGCGGCACAATCACGCACACATACCCCTTCTGCTGGCGCTGCGACGAGCCGCTGCTCTACTACGCCAAGGAGTCCTGGTACATCCGCACAACGGCCCTCAAGGACAGGCTCATCTCCGCTAACCGCGAGATCGGCTGGGTGCCGGAGCACATCGGCGAGGGTCGGTTCGGCGAGTGGCTGCAGAACAACGTGGATTGGGCGCTCTCCCGGGAGCGCTATTGGGGCACGCCAATCCCCCTGTGGCTCTGCGACGCCTGCGGCGATCCAACGGCAATCGGCAGCATTGAGCAGCTGGCGGGGCAACCCGGTCTTTCTGGCTACACCGAAGGCATGGACCTTCACCGGCCATTCATTGATGACGTGACCTTCAGTTGCGGCGATTGCGATGGCACATACCGTCGCGTCCCCGAGGTGATGGATGCGTGGTACGACTCCGGCGCAATGCCCGTCGCCCAGTGGCACTACCCGTTTGAGAACACCGATGTCTTTGAGCAGCAGCAGATGGCGGACTATATCTGTGAGGGGGTCGACCAGACGCGCGGGTGGTTCTACACACTCCATGCGCTCGCCGTTTTGCTCTTCGACCGTCCCGCGTACAAGAACGTTCTCTCGCTCGGCCACATACTTGATGAGGCCGGCGAGAAGATGTCCAAGTCGCGCGGCAACGTGGTTGAGCCGTGGGACATTCTTGAGGCCCGTGGCGCGGACGCCCTGCGCTGGTACATGTATACGGCCTCCACGCCCGGCAACGCCCGCCGCTTCTCCGCCAATCTCGTTGGAGACACCGTCCGCCGCTTCCTGTTGCCGCTGTGGAACACCTACAGCTTCTTTGTAACGTACGCCAACGTGGACGGCTTCGACCCCGTTTCCACGCCCGCTCCGTCTCTTTCGGATCGGCCTTTGCTCGACCGCTGGCTTGTTTCCCGCCTGCAGGGGCTCATTTCCTCTGTCACGGATGCGATGGAGCGGTACGAGGTGATGGAGGCGACTCACGCAATCGAGTCGTTCGTGGATGAGCTGTCCACGTGGTACGTGCGGCGCAACCGCCGACGCTTCTGGAAATCCGACAACGACACGGACAAGGCCGCGGCCTATCACACGCTCTACGAAGCCCTGACAACGCTCTCGCGCCTCCTTGCTCCGTTCACGCCGTTCGTGGCGGAGCACATGCATCGCAACCTGGTCTCTTCTCTGACCGAGGATGAGCCGGAGAGCGTCCACCTCGCCGAGTGGCCGACAGTGGATGACGCCCTCCGCGATGAACAGACTGAGGCGGACGTGCGGCTGGCCATGCGCCTCTCCAGCCTGGGACGAGCCGTGCGAGGCCGCGCGCAGATCAAGGTCAGGCAGCCGTTGCAGGAGATGCTGGTCATGCTGCCCGGGCGGGCCGACCGTGAATCACTGGCGCGCATCGAGGATCAGCTGCTGGAAGAGCTGAACGTCAAGGCCGTCAGTCCTGTCGATGATGAGTCTGCTTTCCTCTCCGTCCGCGTGCGCCCGAATCTGCAGAACCTCGGACGCCGCCTCGGTGGTGATCTGCCGAAACTGACAACCCATATCGAAGGTCTGTCCGACGCCGACCTCAACACCGTCGCCGCACGCGTCCGCGATGAGCAGTCACAGGAACTGGCCGGTTTCGAGCTTTCGCATGAGGACCTGCTCGTCGATACATCCGACCGTGAGGGGTTCATCTCCGGCGCGGAGGGCATCTACACCGTCGCGCTGAACACGGAGATCACGACAGAGCTTGAACGCGAGGGGCTGGCACGCGAACTCGTGCGCCACCTGCAGGAATTGCGCCGCACGGCCGGCCTGGACGTTTCTGACCGCATCACCGCATACGTTTCAGGTGACGGGGATGGCGTCGCGGGCGCGCTGTCAGATTTCGGCGACTACGTGCGACAGGAGACGCTGTCAGTGGACATCCTGCAGACCCCTCCCGGCGACGGCGTTTCCACTAACACTGTCAAGCTGGACGAGGCCACCGTCACCATCGGGGTGGAAAAGACCGGCTAACTCGGCAGCGTTGCGCCGATAAAGTCCGCGCTGCCTCGCGCGAAGTCGCGGGCGGGAATCGTCCGTCGCCCCTCAGCCTGCACTTCAAGCAGTTCCAGCAACCCCTCGCCGGTGCCGATGGCGACACCCATGCCGCCACCGTCTTCCGAGCGCCTCAGACGCACTACCTGCCCGGGGGCGGCTCCCCTGGGATCGTATTCCGGCGGCAGGGCGATGGCGCGGCGGATGTTCAGTCGCTTGCCTGCAAGTGTCGTGTGCGCGCCCGGCCATGGCGTCATTGCCAGAACGCGCCGCTCAAGCTCCTGGGCAGGGCTGTTCCAGTCCAAGGCTCCGTCGGTCTTTTCCAGCATTCGGGATTGCGTGGCCAAATCGTGATCCTGCGCCTCGGGCGTTATGGATCCGTCGAGCCAGTTTCCCAAGGTTTCCACCAGCAGCGTCGCGCCCAGCTGTGAAAGGCGTTCAGTCAGCTCGCCCGCCGTCTCACCGGAGCGAATCGGCACTACGCGCTGGCTCAACAGCGGTCCCGTGTCGACACCCTCCTCCAGCAGGAAGATGCTGATGCCGGCGTTCTCATCGCCCTCAAGAAGCGTCCAGACCACCGGCGCAGGTCCGCGATGGCGCGGCAGGAGTGACGGATGGATGTTGATTGCGCCGCGCGGCGCAATGTCCAGGACGCTACGGGGAAAGATCAGGCCGTATGCCGCCGTTACGATGACGGTCGGCTCCAGCGCTCGTATGCGTTCAACTTCTTCCTCGGATCGCAGCGTTGTCGGCTCAAGCACATCGAGGCCATATTGCAGGGCGCGTTCCTTGACGGGTGATTGGCGTGGCCGCCGTCCACGACCCGCCGGCTGGTCCGCGCGTGTCAGCACGGCAACGGGCCGATTCTCCGACGTCATCAGCGCGTCAAGCGTCGGCACGGCGAACTCGCCGGTGCCACAAAAGACGATTCGAGAATTTTCTGCCATTTTTCTCCGCCGCGGACGGGTTCCTCAATACGCGTACCCTCGAATTATTGAGGTATTGAGAGCCTGCCGCAATGGCGGGGGCGTGCGCCCCGTTGACTCATTCGTGGGCACCATGACGGTTTGCGTTTCTACCGTCTCGACGCCCTTCGCTACGCGGGTGTTAACGTAGGTTCTTGCGGCTCGACGCGCCAGCGACACTACCCGTCTACGGCGTGCCCTCCATGCTCGCGGAGGGTTGTCATGCGGACAGTCCCGGCCGCTCTCGGTGGGGGAGGACAGCATTTCGATGCCCGATCGGTCTGTGCGCGATATATGGGAAGAGGCCCTTAGCCGCCTTCGCAAGCAAATGAGCGCAGCCGCGTACAACATGTGGCTGGCGGGCACGGCAGGCGTATCTCTCACGGATCGTGAGTTCACCGTCTCCGTGCCGAGCGAGTATACCCAGCATTGGATCCAGGGGTCCCTGCTTCCCATCATGGAGCGCACCGTTTCCGATGTTCTCAAGCGTCCTGTCACGGTCGTCCTTGAGGTGGCCTCCGGTGTGCCAATAGAACAGCCCGTGGAGCCTGCCACGCCGGAATTGGTCGTTGAGAGACCCGCCCGCTCCGGCCCCTCCTTCGTTATCGGCGCGAGGCCGGATCCGCAGCTCACCTTCGACAGTTTCGTCAACGGCGATAACACCAAGCTCGCTTACGCCGCCGCAACGAAGGTTGCCAACGATCACAACGGCGATTACAACCCTCTCGTCCTGTACGGCCCGCCCGGCCTCGGCAAGACACACCTGCTTCATGCGATAGCCAACGAAGCGCACGGGCATGGCCGCACCACGCTCCTCGCGACATCTGAACAGTTTGTCCACGACTTCGTCACGTCCGTCCAGAAGAAGACGACGGCGGGTTTCAGGGAGCGCTACCGTTCTCCGGATATTCTCATGATTGACGATGTCCAGTTCATCTGCGGCAAGGCCAAGAGCGAAGAAGCGCTGCTGCATACGTGCGGGGCGCTCTTGCGAGCAGGCCAACAGATCGTTGTGTCCGCGGACAGGGCGCCGGACGCTCTGGACTTCAGGAACCCCCGCCTTGCCGCCCGGCTGCGCGCGGGCCTGCCCGTCGACGTCAGGCCGCCGAACAGGCGCACGCGTCTCCACATCCTCGCTTTCAAGGCGGCTCGCTATGACCTGGAAACCCCTGACGATGTACTCGCCTATCTCGCCAACCGGCAGTTCTCCAGCATCAACCAGTTGAAGGGCGACCTCACCCGTGTCATCGCCCACGCCACTCTGCTTGACCAGCCGCTGACGCTCGAACTCGCTCGCCAGGCCCTCTCAGCGACGTCGACAAACCCGGACCCCGTTCCCCTGACCATCGAGGCCATCATCCGAACTACAGCCGCCTATCGCCAGCTGACCCCGGCAGACATCACCGGACGCAGCCGCGCGCGCCCCTCGGCTGAAGCACGGCACCTCGCAGTCTTCCTCGCCAGCCGCCACACAAATCATTCTCTGGCGTACATCGGCAAGGCCTTCGGCAACCGCGATCACACCACGGTCATGCACAGCATCCGCCGCATGGAGCGCGCGCTATCCACGGACGCCAAGCTCCGCGCCGACGCCGAAGCAATCATCCAGATTGCTTCTTCCACATTCACCGGGCAATAGCCCATCTCTTTCCACCAACGCCGCGCCGCGCCCGCCACGTTTCCACCGCTTTTCCACATGGATTCCACGCAGAATCCACCACGCATCCCCTTCTCACGCCGATACCTCTTCCACCACGTCCACAGCGTTAACAAACCTATGAATAATCATCTACATATATCCTGTGAAGATGATTGACCAAGCTCAAATCCATGTTCGTGGTGGAAACGGTGGCCGCGGGGCAGTGTCCTTCCGGCGGGAGAAGTATGTGCCGTTCGGCGGACCCGATGGCGGTGACGGCGGCGAGGGTGGCAGTGTTGTGTTTCGAGCGGACGAGAACCTGATGACGCTGCAGGAATATGGCCGCCGCCTTCGCTATGCGGGGCGGAATGGAGAGCCGGGACGCGGCAAGAAGCAGACCGGTAAGACCGGTGGGGATTTGGTTCTGACGGTTCCCGTTGGAACGATTGTCACGTGGACCGGTGAGAAAGGCGCCGGCACGGTGGATTTGGAATCACATGGCGCGAGCGTCGTCGTTGCGAAGGGTGGGGGCGGAGGCCGCGGCAACGTGCGATTCACAAGTTCGACGAATCGCGCGCCGAGGCTAGCGGAGGGTGGCGAGCCCGGAGAGGAGGTGGATGTCCAGCTGGATCTGAAACTCCTTGCTGATGTAGGGCTGGTCGGCCTGCCAAACGCCGGCAAGTCCAGCCTGCTGGCCAGTGGCTCCGGCGCGAATCCGCGAGTGGCATCCTATGCGTTCACCACAACGGAGCCAAACCTCGGCGTTGTGGACATCGGCTGGAGCAGCTTCGTCCTCGCGGACATACCGGGCCTCATCGAGGGGGCGCACGAGGGCAAGGGACTCGGGGATCAATTCCTGCGTCACGTGGAGCGCACCGCTGTCCTCATCCACATGATTGACGGCAGTCTGCCGGACGTGCTCGACGCGTGGCGCAGCATCAACAACGAACTGGCCTTGCACGAGGCTCAGCTTGAGGAGAAGCCGCAGATTGTCGCAATCAACAAGATTGACATGTCCGAAGCCCAGGAGCAACTGCCGGAACTTCAGAGAGCATTCACCGCAGAGGGTGTCGACGAGGTGTTTGCAGTGTCTGCCGCCACCGGCGAGGGAGTGACGGAATTGATGCGGGCTGCGTACACCCGCGTCGAGGCCGAGAGAGAGGCGCGGAAGAGCGCGCCGACGCCCGTGATAGAGGAACCGCAGGTCATCCTGAGGCCGGAGCCGGACCGCATCATGCCGATCGTCGAAGTTGAGGAAGAGGGTGTGTGGCGGCTCAAGCACCCCCGCATCGAGCGGCTCGCGGACGGCATCGACCTCACGGACATGGCCGTCGCCGCGCAGTTCTGGCGGGAGCTTGGGCACATTGGCGCTATCGACGCGCTGGAGCGAGCGGGCGCGGAGCCCGGCGACTGGGTCCTGGTTGGCGAAACCGAGGTAATCTGGCGGTGAGTCGCGTCGGTATCCTGGGCGGCAGCTTTGATCCTCCTCACGCCGGCCACCTGATGATTGCGCGTGAGGCGAAGGAACGCGTCGGCCTGGACGGCGTGCTGTTCATACCCGCCGGCGAGCAGTGGCTCAAGGAAGGCCAGGACGTAGCCCCCGCTATGGACCGCCTCGCGATGACGCACCTGTTGATAGGCTCAACCGCCGACTTCGCGGTGTCCGACATGGAAATCACGCGCCCCGGCCCCACGTACACCGTCGATACGCTCCGGGAGCTCCGGGAGACGTCACCGCCGAACACGGAGTACTACTTCATCCAGGGCGAGGACTCTGTGGCGGATCTCCCACGTTGGCACAATCCGCAGGAACTCGTGACTTTGTGCAGCTTCATCGCCATGCCGCGCGTGGACGGCGCGGGACGCCCCGACCTCACCGCTGCCTACGACGCCATCCCGGGCCTGCGCGAAAAGGTCACCGTTCTCGAGGACGCTCCCCGCATGGATGTCAGTTCCTCGTCCATACGCGACATGCTGGAGACCGGCGCAGACCTGCGAGTAGTCGTGCCGGACGCGGTTGTGAAATACATCGCGGCCCACCGTCTTTACGGGCGGAGCGGGCAGACTACTCCTCCAGCATCCTGAGAAAACGGTCGTCACGCCGCCACCGCGGCCTCGTGCGCGCCCACAGGGACAGCATCACCGGACGGCCCAAGAGTTCTTCAATGAGCGGCCTTACACGCACGCCCACGTCCTTGAGCGCCTGCCCCCCCTTGCCAACGACTATTCCCCGCTGCGAGGAACGCTCCACGTAGACGCTCGCCTCGATGAAGTCCTTGTCGCCGTGTTCCGGGTCCTGTGGCACATGCTTCTCCACCTCAACGGCGGTCGCGTAGGGCACCTCGTCGCCGTAGACTGCGAACACGCCCTCCCGTATCAGCTCGGAGATCAGGAACGTCTCCGAGCGGTCGGTCAGGGTGGACGGATCAAAGAGCGGCTCCTGCTCCGGCAGGTTGGCGATTATGCGTTGCAACAGGCTGTCCAGCCCGTCGCCCGTGCGGGCGCTGATAGGCACAATATCCCGGAACTCGTCATAGAGATTGTTGTATGCCTCGATGACGGGCAAGAGGGAGCCCTTGCGCACCGTATCCAGCTTGTTGACGGCGACGATGGCCGGGATGTCCTGCGCCCTGATTTCATCGAGCAGGGTCTCTTCAACGTCTCCCGGCGTGCGCGGCGCGGATACGAGGACTGCCAGATCGGCAATCTCCAACGCCTGCCGCGTCTCGCGCAGCATGCGGCGGCTCAGGGCATCAATGCGCGGCTCAGCCGGCCGCCCGGGCGTATCCAGCAACCCCACCTGGAAATCATCCCCGTGCAGGACGGCAAGGATGCGGTAACGCGAGGTCTGCGGTTTGGGACTGACCGCGGCAAGCCGTGTCCCCACCAGGTTGTTGACGAGTGTCGATTTCCCGACATTGGGCCGCCCAACGATGGCAACATATCCGGCGCGGATTATCGGAGACAAGGGCCTTGCTAACCTTCCAGCGCCGCTCGAACCGCCGAGATCAACTCATCATCCTCTTCCGGCAGCACGGTACGTGGGTCAAGCAGCAGTCGGTCTTCATCGATGCGGCCAATGATGGCCGGATGGGAACCTGATACGCGCAGCCGTTCCGCCAGCGCGTCGGCGTTTGCCCGCGCAGGCTCGATTGCGAGCGCCCGTGTCGGCAGCGTTCCGCCCGGCAGGCTTCCGCCGCCAACTGCCGTCTCCGCCTCCACCACGCGCAGGCCTTTCCCGCCGATGTTCTCTTGCCACCGTAGCGAGCGCTCATCCAGGGCCGCCACGTCTGCGGAGATCATGCGCCATACGGGCACTTCCGTTAGCGCCGCGCCGCGGGCATACGCCTGAAGTGTCGCCGTCAGCGCCGCCAGGTCCAGCTTGTCGATCCGCACGGCGCGAGCGAGCGGGTGGGACTTCATCTTGTCGATGAGGTCCTTGCGACCCACCGCAACTCCTGCCTGCGGCCCGCCCAGCAGCTTGTCGCCGGAGAACATCGCAATATCCGATCCCTCGCGCTCCAGCGTGTCGCGCACGGTCGGCTCCGGCGCGAGACCGAACTGCGCGGTGTCCAGCAGACAGCCAGAACCAAGGTCGTTGATGAGGGGAACGCCGCGTCCGCGCGCAATCTCCGCGATTTCCGCCGCGTCCGGCGTGCTCGTGAAACCGACAACCAGGAAATTGCTGCGATGCACACGCAGTAGCGCGCCGGTGTTGTCCGTGATGGCCTCGGCGTAGTCCGCGGCATAGGTGCGGTTGGTGGTCCCGACCTCAACAAGCGTCGCTCCGCTCTGGCGAAGCACGTCCGGTATTCTGAACCGCCCGCCAATCTCCACCGCCTCACCGCGTGAGACGATGACCTCTCGCCCTCCGGCGATGGCGGCCAGGGCAAGCAGCACGGCGGAGGCGTTGTTGTTGACGACGATGGCCGCCTCAGCGCCCGTCAGGAATTGCAGCAGCCGCTCCGGGTGAGCGTGGCGAGAACCGCGCTCCCCGGCATTCAGGTCGTACTCGAGGTCGGAATACCCACGCCCCACGTTGCTCATCGCCTCGATGGCAGCCCGGCTCAGCGGCGCGCGTCCCAGGTTCGTGTGGATGATGACGCCCGCCGCGTTGATGACACGGCGTGGCCGCGGGCCCAAGAGGTCGTCAATAGAGGCTGCGACCTGTTCGGCCAGGGAGTCCAGGTTCGGCGCGGCGTCCGCCATACCCGTGAGAATCGCCGACCGGGCGTCGTCGATAGCTTGGCGCGCGGCATGCGTCACCGCGTCAGCGCCGACACTCTCGGCAAGCGCCCCTAGCGATTCGCTGCCGACCAGGCGATCCACGCTTGGCAGCGCGCGCAGGGCGCTTGACTGAGATGAAGAGGATTCTTGCTCTCCGCGTGTGTTCGCCATGCCCGATCCTGTCACGCGCTTGCCAGAAGGTTGCAGTTTAGCGCCTGTCCGAGTACAGACCGTAGCCGTTATTCCCGGCCTGACCTGATATGAACACCATGATGATCAGCATCGCGAGGCTCCCCACCAGTGGCACGAATGTGATCAATGACCACCAGCCCGATTGGCCGATGTCATGCCATCTTTGAGCGGAGGTGGCGAAGTAGATCCACAATGACACAGGTATGAGGATAATCGTCAGTGAAATCAGGTTCGCAATCAGAAAGGCGAGGAGCCAACCTCCTCGCGCGCGCCGCCCGTCAAAGGTAAACAGACCACCCATTTGTTGTCTCCTCTCACGCGTATACTCGCAACTCGAGGCTCGCCAACCGCATTTAGACTACACCGTCACGTGTTCTGCCCATGACGCTAAAGTGCGGACGGCGCTAGTCGTGCCGTATACTACTAGTTCGGGCGCGCGTGCGAAATGCGCGCTCATACAACCATTGGTTCGGGCATTGGCCGAACGGTGAGGGGGTAAAGGAATGCAGGTCATTGGCCTGACGGGGGGAATCGCAAGCGGGAAGAGTCTCGTGAGTGAGATTCTCCGCGATGAGTACGAAGCCACTGTCATCAGCGGCGATGAGTTGGGGCATCAAGCCTATCTGCCTGATACGGACGCGTGGAAGGACATCCTGGCCCGGTGGGGGGACGACCTGATGAATCCTGAGACGCGGGAGATCGACCGCCGCAAGCTCGGCGCAATCGTCTTCTCTGATCCGGCGGAACTCACGGCCCTCAACGAGATCACGTGGCCGAGAATCCGCGCGCTGGCCGAAAAGACAATCTCCGATCTGCGTGAGGGCGGCGCCAAGATTGCCGTCCTTGAAGCGGCCATCATGATCGAGGCCGGTTGGACGGATATGTGCGACGAGTTGTGGGTTACGGAGGCGTCTGAAGCGGATGCCATTGCCCGCCTGCAGTCCCGCAACGGCCTCACGGAGGAGCAAGCGAAGCAGCGGATCAACGCCCAGCTTTCCAACGAGGCACGCGCGGACGAAGCAGACGTCCTCCTCCAGAACACCGGCACCATTGAGGAACTGCGCATCCGCGTCGGCGAGCTCTGGCACGCCCGCATCCGCCCGTTCCTCTAGGCTGACTCCTTATACGGATCGAAACCACTCAAAGGGATTGGAATGACCGAACAGACAGTTCTCAAAGACGCCACCGTGATGTCGTACTCCGAGTACGAGATCGAGGAATACACAATCGACAGTGAGCCCTACTACCTGCCCATCAGGGATGAGGTGGAGGTGTTCACGGCAGCGTATGAAGAGAAGATTCCCGTCATCCTGAAGGGCCCGACGGGCTGCGGCAAGACGCGGTTCGTGGAGTACATGGCGTGGCGGCTTGGCCGCCCCATCACAACCGTCAGGCCGGACGGCAAGGAGAATTCCCACGGCAAGGCGCTCGTCACCATCGCCGCCCACGAAGACCTGACCGCCAGCGACCTCGTTGGACGGTTCCTGCTTGAGGGCGAGGAGACGAAATGGGTTGACGGCCCACTGACCCGCGCCGTCAAAACCGGCGCGATTTGCTATCTCGATGAGGTCGTTGAGGCCCGCAAAGACACCACCGTCCTCATCCACCCGCTGACGGACCACCGCCGCCTCCTCCCCGTTGAGAAGCGCGGCCAGATCCTGGAGGCTGCGGACGGCTTTCTGCTCGTCATCTCCTACAACCCCGGCTACCAGAGCGCCCTCAAAGACCTCAAGCAGTCCACGAGGCAGCGTTTCGTCGCCATGGAGTTCGACTACCCGCCGCGTGAGTATGAGGCGCAGATTGTGTTGCAGGAGAGCGGTGTTGATGAGGATTCCGCCGACCTGCTTGCCCGTCTCGGCGAGAAGGTCCGCAACCTCAAGGAGCACGGACTGCAGGAGGGTGTCTCCACGCGCTTGCTCATCTACGCCGGCAAGCTGATTGCCCGGGGCGTGCCGGCCCGCCGCGCGTGCGACGTGGCTATCTCAGACGCGCTGACAGACGATCCCTCCGTACAGCGCAGCATCCGGGAGATTACGACAAGCATCTTTGAATAGGACGATGGCGAGGCTGCGTGTATGCGGCTCCGCCCTCGCGGTAAACCTGAGAGCGAATGACATCGGAACAAGGCGGAACAGGCAGCGCATCACCAACGCGTGATGAGTTGATTGCCGAGTTGCTTTCACTGCCCGCCGCGGTCGGGCAGGCCTATCACGGCGCGACTGACCACGTGGAGCATCGCCTCGGCAGTGAAGAGCATTATGACCAATGGCTGTCGGCGGCTCTTGGCATCGCCGGGGCCTCGTTCCGCGCATGGGAGGCCGCCGCGGAGTACGTCCGCTCCTCCCCAGCCGTCCTTGACGCGTTGGAAAGACCGCAGGAAGCGAACACCTGGTACGAGAGCGGGCGGGCATTGTCGGCGCATTCCGCCGCGCTTGCCTCGTCGTTCTTCCGCGCCAGCGCTGGCTTCCTTGAACGCCGCGATGTTGAACGCCTGCCGGCGTGGATCTCAGCCGCCGAAACGCTTTTCCACGGGACATGGAAGTCCGGCGCGCTGGCCGCCCGGTTCTTTGAGGTGAGCCCCGGTCTGCTGGATCACGTTCGGCTGAGCGACCTCGCCACTTTCGCAAACTTCCTTGACCACGTCGCCCAGCACTCCAGCGAACTCGCAGAGGAGTGCCTGACGATGGCGCCGGACTCCCTGCCGTACGTTGATGACGAGACCATCGACACGTATCTGGAGCTGCTTGACGAGACGGCCAACCGCAACTGGAAGTACGCCAAGGAAACGCAGCGCGCCGCCGCCGTTGCGCTGCCACGCATCGCCCGGTCTGAGCGACAGCGATTCCTTACATTCGCCATCAACCTCGCCGAGGACGGGGGCAAACGCTACCTGTCATTCCTGGCCGAGGGCTCACGCGCCGTCAGCGATCTCCCTCTGCATATGCACCGGCAGGCGCTGGATGACTTTGAGGTGTTGTGTGGGCTGTCTGAGGAGGCCGCCGTGGAGTTTCTCCGCGCTGCTCCGCACGTGCTTGAGCGCATTGATGACGACAACCTCGTCAGGTGGTTCCAGGAGGGCGTCACGATGCTCGAGCGGAACGAGGCCGCCGGTATCGCCTTTTTCAAGCTGGAATCCGCGCGCGGTGAGGCACTGATCCAGGAACTCTCCGCCACTGTCAGCCTTGAGGACGTGGCCCCCATCCTGCAGATGTACGCCCGCGGCCTCACCGGCGGCGACATGCAGCTGCGCCCCACACCGGAACTCGCGAATCGCAGCATCGGCTGGGCCACGGAAGATCGTGCATCCACGGACGGCACCAACGTCTTCCTCCCGCCGGAAATCGCGCTCTTTGAGACCAAGGACGACAACTTCGGCTGGTTCAAGGTCCTCTGCACGCACCAGACCGGGCACCTTGAGTTCGACAGCTTCACGTTCAATTTCGACCGCGCGGGCAATATCTTCCCGCTCACACGCCCGGCGCTTGCCGCCCGGATAGCGGAGCAGAACGAAGGCGCTGCGCCCCGTGATCCCGTTGCCGCTGCGCCCAACCCGGAGATGACCGGCGTAACCACCGCCGTGCTCTCGGACTACGAGCGGTTCTTTGACCTTTTCCCGGAGCGTCGCCTGGCGTCAGACCTGTTCGCCGCGCTTGAGGACGCCCGCGTTGACCACCTGGTCAGGCTGCATTACCGCGGACTGCGCCCGGCCTATGGAATGGTGCAGGCCGCCGCCGTGATCGGCCGCCCCGCCCCGCAACAGCTCCCTCTCCGCATGGCGCTTGTCGAGCTGCTCATACGCATGACGCTGCTCGAGGGCGACCAGAAAATCCCCGTTCCGCAGAGCCTGCGCGACGTTGTTGAGCGCATGGCCGTCATCCTCGCCCGTCTGCGCCATGACGAGGCAACGGTGGAGGACTCGGCCGAGGCAACCGTTATCCTCTATCGCCTGCTGATCAACGTGCCGAACACCATGCCGCAGCCCGATCTCGATTGGGAAGACATGGACCTTGATGAGCTTGGCGGCGAAGCGGCGCAGGGCCTGCAGGAAGCGGACAGCGCCCAGATGGGCGGCGAGGAGTTTGTGCCCGGTTCAGGCACCGAACAGGACGTGCCGTACCAGTCGCCACAGGACGTGGATTATCGCGGTGATTTCAAGCCGGAACTCGTGCAGACAATCGCCAACCTCCGCAAAGGCCAGCAGCGCGCCGAGGACAGTGTGCAAGCCCCGCAGCTCACGGAGGAGATGGTTCGCCAGCTCCTTGAGAAGAGCGCGGAAATCGACCTCTCCAGCGTCGTTGAGGGCGATATTGATGACCCCAGCGGCCTGTTCATCTCAAGCCTGATGAGCGAAGCCATCGAGGGCCCGGACGCCGAGTTCAACGACGAGATGGGCGAGGTTGGGTCAGGTGGCGGCGATGGCGAAGAGAGCGAGGAATCGCTGGAGGAGCAGGAGCAGACGGCGCTCTACGACGAATGGGATTTCGTGGCGCTCGACTACAAGCCCGCGTGGTGCCGTGTGCGCGAGTCCACCATGCAGGAGGGCTCCGCCGAATTCTATGAGCAGACCATCGAGCGGCACGCCGGCCTCATCAACGAGGTGCGGCGGCAGTTCGAGATGATGGTGCCGGAGACGTACCGCAAGGAGAAGCGCCTGACAGACGGTGAGGAATTCGATCTTGACGCGGTCATCGACGCCATCGTGCAGCGGCGGGCGGGCGCAACGCCGGATGACAAGGTCTACTGGCGACGCAACAAGACGGAACGCGACGTGGCCGTCATTTTCCTGCTGGATATGAGCGCGTCCACCGCTGAGGCTATTGAGGAACGCTCAGATTTCGACGATGACGATGAGGACATCCCGGACGATCCTCGCCAATACCTCTTCTGGCTACGGTCCCGCCGTGAACAGCAGAAGCGTTCCTATCTCCGCATCATCGACCTCGAAAAGGAATCCACAGTCCTGCTAATCCGCGCGCTGGAGACCATCGGCGATCAGTACGGCATCTACGGCTTCTCCGGCTATGGCCGCGAGAACGTGGAGTTCTACAGCGTGAAGGGGCTAGAAGAGCAGTTCTCAGACCGCGTCGCCAAGCGCATTGACGGCATCACGCCGCTCCACGCCACGCGCATGGGCCCGGCCATCCGCCACGCGACCGCAAAACTGGATGACGTCAGCGCCAAGACCAAGGTGCTGTTCCTGATTTCGGACGGCCGCCCGCAGGATCGCGGGTACAGCCGCGAGGGAGCCGAAAAGGAATACGCTGTCCACGATACGCACGATGCGCTCGTGCAGGCCAAGGCCAAGGGAATCATCCCGTTCCTGCTGACGGTAGACCGCGCCGGCCACGACTACATGAAGGAGATGTGCGGCGACCTCCCGTACGAAGTCCTCGCCGACATCGAACTTCTCCCCAAGCGCCTTCCCCAACTCTACTCCCGCCTGACGTTGTAGCTGGAGACCCTCACCCCTCCGGCGTCTCAAGCATCCGCCACCACATGGCTAGATCTGCGGCGGCCTGTAGCAGCTGCCCCGGTCGCCGTATACCGTCCTCCGTGATCACGTGGTCGACGTACTTGGGAGGGATGATGTCCAGCTCAATGGGGGATTGGCCATTGCTCGCCCCGGGCAGCCACGGCGCCAGCTTGAGAGTGTCCGCGAAGAAGTGGACCGGCACGACAGGATCGCGGTCTGCCGCGGCCTCCACCAGCGCCAGCGTCCCCGGGTCCGCCGCCATCGAGCCATCCGCCAGGAACGCCGTGCAGCCCAGCAGGACAATGTCTACGCCATCAAGAACAGCCTGACTGTCCGCCGAGGCTGGCGTGAAGTCCCGCGTCACAACAATGCGGTCTCCGGCCAGCTCAATGGCCGCACGGACGCTCTCTGAACGCCCCATCGTCACGACGGTGGCATTCTCGGGCAAGAGTGGCTGCCCCCGCCTTCCTAGTGATGCCGGCGTGTCTCCCAGCAGCCGCGCCAGCCGCGCGACACTCCGCGCCGCCGCCGCCATGCGGTCGCCGCTCCGCGCCTCCCGCGCCGTTCGGTAGGCTGACACCCCCACGTTCCGTATCGCTACGACCTCCGGGCGCGCGTCCGCGATGGTGAGCGCAATCTCACGCAGCGGCTCCGGCTCCCCGATGTACATCTCCGAAAGCGCTCGGTGCAGCAGTTGCGCGCCGCTCGCTGCCAGGCTGGATGCCGTCCCCAATCGTTGGTCTCGCAGTGCACCTGCCTCACGATGGAGGTCATCCCAATCCATGGGCGCTCTCATGCGCCTCTGCTTTCAGATTTCGTGAGGATAACGTTGTCCAGCAGCCGCGGCTTGCCCAGTTGAACCGCAGTCGACGCCATCGCGCCCTCGACCACCTCGCCCTCAGCCTCCGCGAGCGTCAGGGGGTCGGCAATGGAAACGTAGTCGATAGATGCCACGAGCGGCGCCGATTCGAGGGTCGTCCGGATTGAGGCACGCAGCGTGTCCGCGTTCGTCTGTCCGGCGCGATAGAGGTCCAGCGCGTCCGTCAACGCGCGGTAGATGACCGGCGCGGCCGCCCGCTCCTCTGTTGTCAGGTATGTGTTGCGGCTCGACATGGCGAGGCCGTCAGGTTCCCGCACCGTCGGCCCCACGACCAATTCCCCGGGCACGTTGAGATCGCGCATCATGCGGCGGACTACTGCCACCTGCTGGCCGTCCTTCTGGCCCAGATATGAGCGATCCGGCTGCACGATGTTGAACAGCTTGATCACGACCGTAGCGACACCCCTGAAATGTGTAGGACGAGCGGCCCCCTCAAGGCGGGAGGCAATGTCGCCCGGCACCACGTAGACATCCTGCTTCGGTGGCGGATACATCTCCTCCGGCGAGGGGTGAAAGAGCAGGTCGCAGCCCGCCTCCTCAAGCATCTCCATGTCACGCTCAAGGTCGCGTGGATAGGCGGCCAGGTCCTCATTGGGGCCAAACTGCGCCGGATTCACAAAGATAGACGCCGCAACCACGGCGTTCTGCTCACGCGCCATCTTCACTAGCGAGATGTGGCCCTCGTGCAGAAAACCCATCGTCGGCACAAACCCGAGCGAACCGGCCGCGCGCGCCTCGTCACGCACCCGCCGGAACTCCTCAATCGTCCGAATCAACTCCAACGCCATCGAGAACAATCACCCCCTGCGCTATAGATTGTAGGGGGTGAGAAACGAAAGTGGCGGGGTTGCCTTAGGTATCTACCAGCCCGCTATAAAGTCCAGCTCAAGCCGGATGTTGTCCTCAAGGCTGACGATGAAGAAAAGGTCCGGGACCTCCATCTCGAACTCGCCGAACGTGAAATCCGTCTTGGCAGTGCCCGTCACGCTGTTGCTGTCAAAGGTGGCGGTTGTTTGCCATTCGACGCGCCGCGTCACGTCGCGTACCGTCAGATCGCCGTTGATCGTGAATTCAGCTTTGCCGGACGCCGGTAGCGGCCATTCAAGCCCGTCAATGCTTGTAGCGACAAAGATAATCTCGGGGTAGGTTGCGGTCTGGATGCCGTTTCGTCTCAGGTAGCGGTCGCGATTCTCCTCGTCGCTGCGCAGGCTGGCCGCGTTCAGCACGATGCGTGAACTCTCCGGCACAATCTCCCCGTCCGCTGTGAACGTGAACGCGCCGGACACCTCGGATGTCTCACCGATGGCGTCAAAAGGCAACTCGATGCTTGCCAACTCCTCGCGTATCAGATAGCGCGCAAGGGTACCCTCTTGCAGCGTCGCCGAGAGACCGCCGGCGGGCACGTCAAGCAGGAACCGTTGCTCACCCTCTGACGCCGTTGGCGTTGCGGTCGCCTCATCGCCAGAGGCACTTTCCCCCGTATCGACGGGAGTGGCAGTCGGCGAGGAGATTGTCGGAATGGCAGTTGCAGTGGATGTTGCTGTCGGACTGTCGACCATCCCGCTGTCGCCGTCATCCGGCTCATCGCCGGTGCCGCACGCGGCGACCAACAGAACCAGTATTAGCGTCGCCATCGCAATCAACGGGACAAATCGTGCAGAGAGGGGGCCTTGCTTGTGCATGGAAATACCTGATCCTTGTGTGCTTTTATGGAGTGTTAGATTCAAGCATACGGACACAGAACGCTCCGCGCACGTTATCAATTCCGTGAAACGCAACTTCTGGCAACTGCGGGGTAAAATTAACAGACCATGACACTCACTGAAGCGCCCCCGCGCCGCCATTTCCTGTCCCTGGCTGACCTCTCTCCCGATGAGGTCCGTGCCGTGCTGGATGCTGCCACCGCAATCAGGACGGGCGAACTGCGACCGGATCTGAACGGCCGCAGCCTTGTACTGCTCTTGGAGAAGCCGTCACTGCGCACGCGTGTCAGCTTTGAGTTGGGGATGCGCAAGATGGGCGGCCACAGCCTCAGCATGCTGCCGCAGGAAGTCGGGCTTGGCGGACGGGAACCGCCGGAGGACGTTGCGCGCGTCCTCAGCCGTTACGCCGATGTCATCGCAGCCCGCGTCAACTCGCATGACACGCTTGTTGCATTGGCGAATGCAGCAGACGTGCCCGTCATCAACGCGCTCTCGGACATCGAGCATCCCTGCCAGATACTTGCTGATCTGCAGGCAATCCGGGAACACTTCGGCACACTGGAGGGCCTAGCGATTGCGTTCATTGGCGACGGCAACAACGTGGCGGCCAGCCTCGCCCTCGGCTGCGCCCTTGTCGGCGCGACGCTCCGCATCGCATCACCGGTCGGCTATGAGCTGCCGGGCAACATCGTGGCACAGGCGACCAGACTGGCCGGACAAGAAGGGAACGTCCCCCAACTGTTCGTGAAGCCGGAGGACGCCGTTGAGGGCGCGGATGTCGTCTATACGGACGTGTGGGCGAGCATGGGGCAGGAGGCGGAACGCGAGCAGCGCGCCCGTGATTTCCGGGGCTACCAGATCAACCCGCATCTCATGGAACTGGCCGACCCCAAGGCAGTATTCATGCATGATCTGCCCGCCCATGAGGGCGAGGAGATCTCCGAGGGGATGCTCACGCACCCGCAGTCTATTGTCTTCAACCAGGCCGAGAACCGGATGCACGCACAGGCCGCGCTCATCGCCACGCTGCTTGGCGCGATCCCCTCTGCTTCATAGGAAAACGTTATGACCGCCCTCGTTGAAACACGCACCGGAGTGCCGCGCGGCCTGCCCACGGTTGCTATCGTTGGCCGCCCCAACGTTGGAAAATCGTCTCTTTTCAACCGGATGGTCGCCGAGAGAGTCGCCATTGTTGCGGATGAGCCGGGAACAACGCGGGATCGCGTCACGGCCTACGTCACTCGTGACGACCGCACCCTCGCCCTTATCGACACCGGCGGACTCATCCTCGGGGAAGAGCAGGGCATGATCGGCGCGATCCGCGACCAGGTTGCCGTTGCCCTCAGCGAGGCGGACGTGCTGCTCTTCGTCGTTGATGTCGACGCGGGACTCTTGCCCGCAGATGAGGAAGTTGCCGACCTCCTGCGCCGCGTCTCCAAGCCCGTCGTGCTGATTGCCAATAAGGCCGATAACATCCAGCGTGAGCGACTGGCCGCGGAGTTCTATGAACTCGGCATCGGCGACCCCATCATCGTCAGCGCCCACCATGGACGTGGCCTGAACGAGTTGTGGGACGGCATCATGGCCGCCCTGCCGGACGTGGAAGACCCACCCCCCGCGCCACAGGGCTCAATCCCCGTCGCCATCGTTGGCCGCCCCAACGTCGGCAAGTCCTCTTTGGTCAACGCCATCCTCGGCCAGGAGCGCGCGATGGTGCAGGATGAGCCGGGAACCACCCGGGACGCGCTTGATACCCTCTTCGAGTACGAAAATCGCAAATACCTGCTCATTGACACGGCGGGCGTTCGCCGCCGTGGCCACATCGAACGGGGCGTGGAGCGATTCAGCGTCGCCCGCGCTATGCAGGCCATCGAACGCGCAGATGTGGCCGTCCTCGTTGTAGATGCCACGGAATATCTGACTGCGCAGGACCTGCACGTCGCCGGATTCGTGCAGCAGGCGTACAAGGGTCTCGTTCTGGTCATCAATAAGTGGGATCTTGCGCAGGAGGACGAGATCGATCGGCAAGAGGTGGAGATGCTTGTCCGCGCCCGCTTAAAATTCTTCCCGTCCATGCCGATCATGTTCACATCGGCTCTGCGAGGCCGTGGCGTTCGCGCGGTTCTCGATGCCGTCGCCCGCATCCAGATGGAGCGCATGACGCGCGTTACGACGGCCCAGCTGAACCGTGCCCTCCTTGATGCGCTCGCGGATCACCAACCTCCCTCTTCCGGGCGCAGGCGGCTCCAGATCTACTACGCCACCCAGCCGGAGGTGAATCCGCCCACATTTGTCTTTTTCTGCAACGACCCCTCTCTCGTGCACTTCTCCTACCGTCGCTATCTCGAGAACGTTCTGCGGCGACGCTTCGGGTTCGATGGCACAGCGATCCGCCTGATCTTCCGCGGCCGCAGCCGCGACGATGAGGAGCCTGGCTAATGGATTTCCTTGACGACATCACCTTCGTAGGGATCGCGCTCACCATCATCGCTGCGCTCGGCAGCTACCTGCTCGGTGCGGTGCCAATCGGCCTGCTCGTAGGCAGGGTTTTTGGCGGCGTTGATGTCCGGGACTCCGGCAGCGGCCGCACTGGCGCGACCAATGTGCTGCGCACGCTGGGGTGGAAAGCGACCGTGCCCGTCGTGCTGCTTGATCTCTTCAAGGGTTCCGTCGCTGTCATCATGAGCGGCTTTATCGCGGACACGCCCGGAGAGGTTGCGGGCGCTGTCGCCGTCGTTGTGGGTCACAGCCGGTCGATATTCATCGGCTTCGGCGGGGGACGCGGTGTCATCCCCGCGGGTGGCGCGGCGCTCGCCCTCGTCTGGCCCGCCGCCATCATCGGCACGATAGTCGGCATCCTGATAATCGCCCTGACGAGATATGTCTCTCTCGGATCCCTGCTAGGCACCGTGACGTGCGTCGGAATCATGGTCGCCTTCGCCGTCCTGGGGTTGGCGCCGCCGTTCCTTGAGGTAGTGCCCTTCGTTGTTGGCCCACTTGCTCTCGTAGGCGGCGCGATCATCATCTACGCCCACCGCGACAACATCCAACGCCTGATCCGCGGCACCGAACGCCGATTCGGCCAACCGGCTGACTCCTAGTTCGCTTCGGTAAGTGTGACATTCATGTTGACAATGTCCACTGTGTTGTCCACAATATGATGGCTGTAAAGCAGTCTACGAAGCCGTTTATAGGAATCGCACATTGTGACAGTGTCCATGACAATGTCTACATACTGGAGTGACGTCCATGCCATCATGGCCAATCAACTTTGAACTTGCCGTCCGAACCGACACCGATGTTATCGAGTTGACGGCGGCTATTCGGGCAACTGCCCGAACAATCCGAGAGGTGCCTGTCACGCCGGAGACGCAGGAGAGACTCCATCGCATGAATATCGTGCGAGCAGTTAGCGGCACTACGGGAATCGAAGGGGTGACTTTGACAGAGGAAGAAGTGGATGCGGTGTTGTCCGGGGAAGGGCCGCCTCTTCCCCCTAGTAGACGCCGAGAGGAGCAGGAAGTCCGAAACGCTCACGAACTCTTCTTGCGTGTTGAGAGCATACTTCGTAACAATCCGCAAGCTGTTCTGTCGGAACACCTAATACAGGAGTTCCACGACATCTTGACTCGCGGGATTGACTACTCTAATAACGTGCCGGGACGGTATAGGACACACACAGTGACTGCCGGTGATTACCTTGCCCCTCCTGCGGACGAGGTGCCTGCACTGATGACACGCTTCATCCACTGGGTCAACCAGGGGACAGGTGCACAAATGAATCCAATTATCAGGGCAGTGGTGGCACACTTTCTCCTCGTCAGCATTCACCCTTTCGGTGACGGGAACGGTCGACTTTCACGGGGAATTGAAAGCTTTCTGCTATACAGAGCAGGTATCAACGTTCGTGGGTTCTATTCTCTCGCCAATTACTATTATCAAGATCGCCAAGCCTACATTGATGCTCTGACTGCTGTCAGATTCGTTTCAGACCCTGACGTAACGCCATTTGTGCGATTCGCGTTGAAGGGCTTGGAAGAAGAGCTTGAGTGGGTCCATGGAGAAGTAATCGATGAAACGCGCCTTATCGCGTTCCATGATTATGCAAGAGAAGTAATCGCTCGGGATGGTGGCCTGGGCCGATCGACTGGGCGGCGGCAGCTTGAGCTAATCCTCGGCCTTGTGCGAGCGCAAGTTCCGGTGGTGGATATTCGCTCTGGTGCTCATCCGCTCGCGCGATTCTATCGAAGGGTTGGTCTTAGAACCCTTGCTCGCGATCTTATCGCTTTGGAAAGGCTCGGCTTGATTGTCGTCGAGAATGGTGCTGTTCGAGCTAATCTCTCTGTTATCGATGAGTACACGGCTGGCCTAAGGTAAAGATCGCCCCCTAGTCCCATATGGGACAATTAGGAGGACACCAAGCGCAGGAGGTCTCGTGTGAGCGGGCAGGCGCGACCGGCGGCGGTCATCGGCACGACGAGTTGGGGCACCACACTTGCCCTCCTCCTCGCGCGCGCAGGCGCGGACACGCTCCTCTGGTCTCGCACTGAAGAGACCGCTCGGCGCATGAATGACGCCGGCGAGAACCTTGACCGCCTCCCCGGCTTTCCCTTTCCCGAAAATCTGCGCGTCACTCCGTACATGACCCAGGCTGTTTCAGACGCCGACGTGATCATCGTCTGCGTGCCGTCCCCGACCTTCCGCCAAAACCTGCAATGGCTCAAGGAAGGGAACCCTTCGCCTGATGCCGCCATCGTGAGCGCCACCAAGGGCCTTGATCGCGCCGACGGCTCACGTATGGGCGAAATCTTTGCGCAAGAGATGGGGCAGGATGCCCTGCGCCAATACTGCGTCATATCCGGCCCCAACCTGTCGCATGAAGTCGCCGCCGGACTCCCCTCCTCCGCGGTTGTTGCGTCTGCCGACCAAAAGATGGCGGAGCGCGCGCAGGCAGCGCTCACCTCATCCGTTTTCCGCGTCTATACAAGCACGGATGTCGCGGGCGTCGAGCTTGGCGGCTCTCTCAAGAACATCGTCGCCATCGGAGCAGGCATGATCGACGGTATGGAGTTCGGTGACAATGCCAAGGCGGCCTTTATCTCCCGCGCCATCGCGGAGATTCTGCGGCTCGGCATCGCCGCAGGCGCTCAGCCCCTGACTTTCAGCGGACTCGCCGGTGTTGGTGACCTCGTTGCAACGTGCTACAGCCGACTCTCTCGCAACCGGTATGTAGGTGAACAGCTGGGGCGCGGACGAAACATCGAGCAGATCATTGAGGACCTGAACGAGGTCTGTGAAGGTTACAACACCACTCCCGCCGCCATCCGCCTGGCGGAGCGCCTCAACGTGGAGACCCCCATCACGCTTGAGACTCACCGGGTCCTCTATGAGGGGCTGAACCCGCGCGAGGCGATACAGTCCCTGATGGAACGTCCCGTCAGCACGGAATACCCCGGCGAAACGCTGTAGCGAGTAGATACACGCGCTGCCCGTCGGCATCCTGTAGTATTAGAGGCAGTCACACATCGCCGGGATGTCTTACACAGCCTCCGCTCCGGCAAACGAACACAAAACGTGAAAAGAACGACGAACCGACATTCATGCAGGTAGCCTCAATCGATTTGGACGACTTATCTGCTGACGGCAGGGGCGACCCCTCCGGGATGGGCGGGCATATAGCGGCATTTCCCCAACGCATTATGCAAGGGTGGAACGGCGCTGTCTCACTCAACCTGCCCGATGACTTCTGTAGCGTTCGCCACGTCGTCGTACAGGGCATGGGCGGCTCCGCCATCGCGGGAGACATCGTGGCCGAGGCTCTGGATGCCCTTTGCGAGCCGAGCGAAGCCGGGCCGCGAATTGACGTCTTTCGGGACTACGGCGCTCACCCCGCCGCCGGACCTGAGAGCCTTGTGATTGTCATGAGCCACTCCGGGCGCACCGAGGAGGCGCTGTCCGGCGTGGAGGCCTCGCGTGAACGCGGCGCGCATCTCATCGTGATGACTGGTGGCGGCCCGCTTGGAGACGCAGCTCGTGACAGCGGCATCCCGATTGCGATGATGCCGGAGAACGGTGGTCCGCCACGCACCTATCTCCCCTATGCGCTCGGGGCGATTCTAAGGATTCTCGTTGAACTTGGGATCGCGCCTCCGAACACAGAGAGTGCCCTGAACGATGCCGTTGCTGAACTTGAAACACGGCAGGCAGACTTCGATACTGGCTGCAATCAAACCGAAGCCGGGCGAGTAAATCCCGCCAAGGAGTTGGCGCGCGCGCTTACCGGGCGCATCCCCGTTATCGTCAGCGCGCGTGGCCTTGAATCCGCCGCGCGCCGCTGGAAGACCCAGTTCAACGAGAATGCAAAGACGCCGGCGTGGACAGAAGAACTGCCGGAGATGCACCACAATGCCATCGTCGGCTTTGAGCAGCCCGATCTCAGTGACAACCTCGCCGTCGTCCTGCTCGGCCCCCCATCCGCTCACCCGAACGGCATCCATGATCGCTATGCGATTTCGCGTGACATCCTCACACAGCTTGGCGTTCCAACCCACTGGCCCACGCTGACCGGAGCCACGCCCCTGTCCCGCCTGTTGGAAGCAGTGCTGCTGGGCGATTACGTCAGCTACTACCTGGCGCTGGTGAACGGCGTCGACCCCACGCCCACGCTGGCGCTGGACAGCATCAAGGCGCAGATTCGCCGTTCGGCACGACACGATACTCCCGGACAATAGCCCCAACTCTTATGGCAACACGCATAGGTATCATTTCCGACACCCACATCCCGAGTTCAATCCCGGAGCTCTGGCCGGAGGTTGAAATCGTCTTCAAGGACGTGGATATTATTCTCCACGGCGGTGACCTCATCACGACCGGCGTTATTGACTGGCTGGAGCGCATCGCGCCGACGTACGCTGCAGAGGGCAACCACGATTACGGCCTCAGCGAGGTCGATGAGCGCATTCGCCCCAAGTGGTTCTTCAAGTTCGAGGGCTTTAGCCTCGGTTTGGTTCATATCATCGACGGCTGGGGATCGCGCACCGCCACTGACCTCGTCAAGACCTACCTCGGATTGACGCCCGATGGCAAGCTGCCGGACATCGTCGTCTGCGGTGACAGTCACTTCGAGTTCGTCCGCAAAGAAGACGGGATGTTGATCATCAACGGCGGCAGCGCCACGTATCCCCACAACCAGGAGTCCCGTCTCGGCCACGTCGTCATCCTGGACATTGAACAGGGCAAGGAACCCGAAGCCCGCATCGTCGACCTGAAGGACTACTCTATCGACGGCACAGACGGCCGCAACCGCTACCCCCGCGGAAGAATCCGCTAGAAACGAACGCTCGAATCGACGGCACCCATTGCGATCGGCAAAAGGGTAGCGCAAACAACCACAAAAAGCTCCCTCTCCGCCAGGAGAGAGTTAATTCAGGGGTACGGTTGCCAAAGGCGCGCTAGTAGCGCGGGCGTCCGCCGCCACCACCACCGCCACCGCCGCCTTCGCGGCGATCGCGAGCCTCGTTCACCGTCAGCTGTCTGCCCTGGTGCTCGTTGCCATTGAGCGCCGCGATGGCGGCCTCTGCCTCCGAACCGTTCGGCATTTCCACGAACCCGAACCCACGCGAGCGCATTGAGTAGCGGTCAATGATGACTTGCGCTGACGAAACCTCACCGTGCTGCTGGAAAAGCTCCTGCAAATCTGCGTCTGTTGCCTGAAAGCTCAGGTTTCCGACATAAATCCTCATACGTCCGGTCTCCCCGTCTCTAACTGCTCCTAATCCCAAACCCCAGCAAATGCCATTCCGCGCGGGGACGGCCGGCAATCTGTTGTCGGAACCTGTTAAGTATACCCTGTACGAGCCCGCTTTACTCAAATCCCGTGTGGCCGTCCCCTTAAATGACAGTAAGTATCAAGAACTCATTTCGGGAGACCGAAAAAGTTGTTGAAAGCAAGTATCATAAATCAACAACTGGATTGCGCCCTCCCGGTAAGGGTATGGCATTGTTCTTCCTAGAAAGAGCTAGGCTTTACCCATGCAGCCGGCGAGGAGTATTCGAACTAGGTATCGACCAATTGGACTGCATAGAGCGAAAGCGCAGTCATGGCCGATGGGCCTCTATTTCGAAGTTGCCTCCCGCAAAAACTCCAGCAACGCCTCGTTGAACGCATCCGGCGTCTCGACGTTCGGGAAGTGTCCCGAGCCCGGGAGAATCACGAGCTTCGACTGCGGAATCGCTCGATGAATGCGGACCGAGCCGCCCGGAGGCGTCAAGCGGTCCTGGTCGCCGCAGATAACCAGTACGGGGCAGGCAATGCCCGGGAGGTCCGGCGCGACCGGGTGCGCCCCAAGTTCAGGCCCTGAGATGCGCACGCCCTCGGCGTACACCTCAGGCGCGTTGCGCTCTGCCGTCGCCGTGGTGAACGCCCTGATGTCTTCGAGGTTGGATTCGATGTACGGGTCGCCCCAACTGCGCTGGGGATCGAATGGAAGCGCGCCAATACCCTGTTCCCGCACGGTCTTGAGCATCCCGTCCCACCCGGACAGGTACTCCTGCTTGATCTCAGCCGACGTGTCCTGGATGACGAGCGAGAGCGTCTGCTCCGGGTAGTCGATCGCGAACTGCTGTGAAACGAGGCCGCCCAGCGAATGCCCGTGAATGTGCGCCGCGCCTATCCCAATCGCCTTCAGCAACTCTGAAAGGTCCTTCGCCATTGTCCAGCGAGAATACGCCCCTTCGGTCACCGGCACGCGCTCTGACTGGCCGAATCCGCGCATGTCCCACAGCATGAGCTGGAATTCGGCAGAAAGCGCTTCTATCTGATTCTCGTAGCCCCGACCGTGGCCGCCCAAACCGTGCGTCATCACAAACGTTGGCTTGGACGAGTCTCCGAACAGCTCGTAGAACAACTCCACCCCATTGGCCTTCACGTGCGGCATCTCAATCCCCCTTTATGCGCCGGCGTTCCTATACGGAACCCGCGCCTTACCCCAGATCCAGGCGCAGATTCAGCCTCTGCGCCACGCTCCTCAGACTCTCCACGGAGTCCATGTACAACGGTATGCCATTCCGCTTGCGATCCTCAATGGTCTCGGCCTCAATGTCCCCGGGCACAAGCACGCTCTCTACGTCCGGAAGCGGCGGTGTTGCCCGAAGCGCCGCCATATAGTCCGACATGGACTGCTTGAACCCGTCAGCGTCCGTGAACGCGTCAATCCGCATCGCGCCGAAAAAGTGCGCGGACTGGTATCCCCCCGCGACGCCGGAGCCCGCTATTGCCAGCCCCGGCCCCATACCGGACAGCACGCCGCAGAGAATGTCCACAATCATCGCCAGCCCGTAGCCCTTGTACGACGAGTGCTCCAGGTCGCTGCCCAGCGGCAGGATGCGCCGCCCGCCCGGCCCGCGAGCCGGATTGCGTATCGGCTGCAGGTCGTCCGTCAGCCCCCATCCCTCGGGGGCGAGTTTGCCCTGACGATGATAGGTGTCGAATTTGCCCGCCGAAACAACGGATGTCGCCGCATCAAAGATGAATGGCGTCCCGTCCGCCGTGGGCGCTGCGACGGCAATCGGGTTCGATCCAAGCCGCGGCTCTGCCCCACCGGCCGGAAGGACGATCGGCCCCGTGTTCGTCATGCTGATGCCGATCATGTCGTGGGCAAGCGCCTGCGTGGCGTACACGCCAGCGGCACCAAAGTGGCGACTGTTCGCCACCGTCACCCATCCGGAGCCAACCTCACGCGCTTTCTCGATGGCAAGGTTCATCGCGCGGACACCCACACTCAGCCCCAGCCCGCCGTCTGCGTCGATGGTGGCCGTTGACGGTGATTCCGCGCGCACGATCCACTCAGGCCGCGCATTCACAAGCCCGGACTCAAGCGGCGTGACGTAGAAGCGATCCAGCCGCGCCATCCCGTGCGAATCGACGCCGCGCATGTCCGCCTCGATGAGCGTATTGGCGGCGTTCGCGGCGTCATCAGCAGGTACGCCTAATGCAACAAACGCCGCCACGGCGAACCCGCGCAGCGTCGCTTCCGGTGCGCGGATTGTCTGGGCAAGAGCCTCAGTAGAGCTCATGGCGACAGGGCAACATCAGTAGCCGGGTGTGCCCACAACGTGAGCACACCCCGCCTGAATACTGCTTTAGCCGGGGCGCGCCTCTCGTACGCGTCCCGCCATCTCCTGGTCGATCTCCTTCGGCCACGAGCGCTTCTCCGGATCCATAACCTTGACGCTGAACGCGCCGATGCCCTGAATCTCAATCGTGCCGGTCTCGCCGTCCTGCAGCGGGCCGATGCCCTGATGGTTCGTGCCGAGGGCGATAACGTCGCCGGGCAGCAGGGTCATCACCTTTGTCGCCCACTCGATCAGCTCAGGGACCGTGTGCTCCAGGTCGCTCGTGTTGTAGTCATGGCGTGCCTGGCCGTCCACCCAATACTTGATGTCGAGTTCGTGCGGATTCTCGATCTCGTCCGCCGTGACGATGCACGGGCCCATCGGCGCGCAGGTGTCATAGGACTTCTGAATCATCGTCGGCCCGCGGCCGATGCCGGCCCGCGGCGAGACATCCATGAACGCCGTGTAGCCAAAGATGGAGTCCATCGCATCCTCTTGGGACACGTGCTTGCTGCGCTTGCCGATAACCAGCGCCAGCTCCGCCTCATGGTGGCAGATGGTGAACGGCGTGTTCGGCAGGACGACCGTATCGCCCGGGCCGATGATTGCCTCAGGCGACTTCAGGAACATGTCGATGGGGAAGGCCTCCCGATCCTGGCCCTCCTTGTAATTGCCGAAGCAGCAGATGAGCTTGCGTGGTCGGGGCAGTGGCGCGCGCAGTTGCACTGTCGATACCGGCACTCCGCCGCCGGAATCCGCGATGTCCTCCAGGTCGTCACGCACGGAAGCGAAGTCTTCAATGAGGTTGATCATCACGTCCTCGACGTGTGAACCCATATACTCATCCACCAGGCTGCCCAGCCCAATAACATTGCCGTCCACCAGCAGGCCTGGCCGGAAATCGTTGTACATCACCAGTTTCATTCCCATCCCCCTGTATGCGGTCGTTCCGCCTGTATTTCCGTTGCATCATACCTTGTCCGCACCCCATTCGCGCCATTCTCGGCCCGTATGCTCCATGTGTTGTGGATGACCTCGCCAACGCCACACAACATGCGAGGATTCCATGCGTTTATGCACTAGATAGACTGTGCCGTGACTTGACCCAAGTCCGCTCAAAGCGGGATACTCGCACCATATCGGGGGTACGGGGGGCCGTTGGCCCCGTTCAGGAGACACAACAAATGAAATTCTCGGTTCTCCAGGAGAATCTTCAACGCGGACTCGCAACGGTCATGCCGGCGGTGGCAACACGCACAACAATGCCCATCACCACCCACGTCATGCTCCAAACGGATGAGTCCCGCTTACGGCTCACGGCCACCAACCTTGAGCTCTCAATCTCATGCTGGATCAGCGCCAGCGTGGAGACACAGGGATCGGTCGCCATCCCCGCCCGCCTCTTCTCTGACTACGTGTCCTCGCTCCAGCGCGACCGCGTCGACCTGGAGCTTGATACGGGCACACGGCAGTTGAACATCATCTCCGGTCGATTCAACACCCACATGAGCGGGCTTGATGCGGATGACTTCCCGCCCACACCCGTCGCCGACGATGGCATCAATGCGGAGGTGCCGCCAGATGTCCTGCGCGCGGGCATTGACCGCGTCATCATCGCCGCCGCCACGGAGGATTCCCGCCCCGTGCTGACCGGTGTCCACACGTCCATCGAGGGCGACAGCATCACCATGGCCGCGGCGGACGGTTTCCGTCTTGCCGTCCAAACCACCAGGCTGCCGCAAGAGGTGAGTGAAGGCGTCGATCTCATCATCCCCGCGCGTTCACTGCGCGAACTCAATCGCATGCTGACGGAGCAGGAGATGCCTGTCCGCGTCACCGTGAACCAGGCCAAAACGCAGGTGCAATTCCACCTGAGCAACATCGTCCTCGGTTCCCAGCTCATCCAGGGCAACTTCCCCAACTATCGACAGCTCATTCCGGAGTCGTCCAACACGCAAACATCGGTGGAAGTCGCGGACTTCCTGCGCGCCACCAAGACCGCTGCCGTCTTCGCCCGTGAGGGCAACGGCATCGTCCGCCTGTACATGACCCCCGGCGAGAATGAGATGGCGGGGACGATGCGGCTTGAGGCACGCTCAGACCAGATCGGCGATCACGAGGGCGTGATTGACGCCAACATCGGCGGAGAAGAGGCGCACATCGCCTTCAACCACCGCTATCTGGAAGATGTTCTCGGCGTCCTGAACTCCACGGCAACGCTGGAAGTCTCCGGTCCCTCCAGCCCGGGCACCATCCGCCCCGCGACTACGGACGACGGCACGGACTACGTCCACGTCGTCATGCCCATGTTCGTGCAGTGGTAGAGGGATAGAGGCGGCGCGGCCCTCACGTCAGCGGCACACCGCCGGCCTTAAAGCGGGAACGGCATCCCCTGCATGCCCTTGAGGTACCTGATCTCTCCCAAGTGATAGAACGTGTGCCCGATGATGAACGTCTGAAGCAGGCGAGCCAGCGTCCGATCCGGCCGCTCCTCGTCCATCACACGGTCCAGATCGTCGTCCGTCATGCCCTCGAACGCCGCGGGGATTGTCGGCCCCACCTCCGTTGCGTACGCCCGTAGCAGGTCCAGGCCCGGTTTAAAATCCCCAACCTGGTCCGCGGTGAACCCGGTGCCCGTGCCCTCCCCGGCGGGCATGACGAACTTCTCGTGGTAGCCCTGCGCCGCCCAGATTGTCGGCTTCGGCTCCACCGGTATGGATAGGTGTACGGCGTCATCAAGCGTTCGGGTGATGTGCCAGGCGATGAACGCGATGGTCGTCGCGCCGGGAATCGGCGCGTAGTAGATGTTCTCTTCAGTCAGCGGTTCCAGCTCGCGCAGCAGGCTCGTCTGGATCTCTCGCATCTCCCGGGTCAACACCTGTACGCCGTTCATTTCCCCACCCCCGGTGACTAACGGAACGTATTCTTGATCCAGTCCATGAAGCCCGTGCCCTCGCGCTCGCCGCCGCTCCCGTTCTCAGGCGGGGCCGGCAGTGTCGCGGCTAGCTGCTCCAACAGTTGTCGCTGTTCATCCGTGAGCTGATCGGGGACATGGACGGATGCCACCACAAACAGATCGCCGCGTGCGCGCTGGTTCTTCGGATCAACCACGCCACGGCCCTTGATTTTAAATGACTGTCCTGACTGCACGCCCGCCGGAATATGGAACGGCTCGTCGCCCTCCAGCGTCGGGATGACGATCTCTGCCCCAAGCGCTGCCTGCGCGATGTTGATGGGCACGCGGTGGAACAGGTGCCGCCCCTCCCGCTCAAACACGGCGCTCGGCGCGACATCAAGCTCGATATACAGGTCTCCGGGCGGCCCGCCGTTCGCGCCGGCCTCGCCCTCGCCGCCGAGGCGAATCCGGTTGCCCGTGTCTACTCCCGGCGGCACGGTGACTCGCACGGATAGCTCCCGCCTTATTCGCCCGGCGCCGTGGCACTCAGAGCAAGGATTCGTGATGACCTTTCCCTCGCCGTGGCACCGTCCGCAGGCGCTGATGTTCACATATTGGCCGAAAATGCTCTGCTGGCTGCGACGAATCTCTCCGGTTCCATTGCAGGTGGAGCATGCCTCCGGCTGCGTCCCGGGCTCTGCCCCCGAGCCTTTGCAGGATTGGCACAGTTCGTTGCGGGAGACCTTGATGTCTTTCTCAACACCCAGCACCGCGTCCGCAAACGGCAGCTGCATACGCATGGCGAGGTCATCCCCACGCTGAGGACCGCCGCGCCGCGCCTGCCGACCCCGCGCGCCGCCGAAGAACGCGTCGAAGATGTCACCAAAGCCGCCGAAGCCGGAGAACGCGTCGCCGTTGGCGAATCCGTCCGCGCCGTTCAGTCCTGCGTGGCCGAACCGGTCATACGCGGCCCGTTTTTGCTCATCACGCAGGACCTCGTACGCCTCGTTGATCTCCTTGAACTTCTGCTCGGCGTCTGCGGAGCGATTCCGGTCCGGGTGGTGCTCGAAAGCGAGCTTACGAAAAGCCCGCTTCACGTCCTCCGCGGAGGCGTTGCGGGACAATCCAAGAACGTCGTAATAGTCTTTCTTGTTCGTTGTCATGGTCGTGCTTGTGAGGTGGAATCACCTGACGGCCGCTCCCCCACCAGAAGCATTGAGATGCCCGTCCGGTCAGCCATTCCAGTGTATACCACGCACGAGTCGAGGGATTACTTAGAGACTGTTCCGCCACTCGTCGAACGCCGCAACATCCTCCGGCGACGCATGGCGGATCAAAGACATCAGACGGTTCATTGCCGTCACCAACTCGTGCGCGTACGTGTCCCCGGAGTCCCCGTTCTTCAGCGGTGGCCGCTCAAGCCCTGAGCGCAGAGCGTTCACCCGTTCCTGCGCCGCCTTCAACGCCTGCAGCTGCGGCGATTCATCTTTAGGCCGTTCCTCTTCGGGAGTGCTCATTGCCGAACCGTCCCACCAATGCCTAACCCTTCTGGAACTGCGAGAGATCGATAGTGGAGCCTTCTCCAACGAACGGGTTGTAACGCCGCTCATTGAGAATCGTCGAAATGTCGTTGTGCCCGGGCAGCACGACCGTCTCGTCCGGCAGGTCGAACAGCCGCGTCCTGATGGATGTGAGAATCTCCGGCATTGATCCACCCGGGAAATCAGTCCGTCCAATTGAATGCTGGAAGAGCGTGTCTCCCGTCATAACCACATTCTCGTAGACGAAACAGCTGCTCCCCGGTGTGTGCCCCGGCGTGTGCAGCACGCGAATCGCCGTCATGCCCAGCACAAGCTCCTGCTCGTGCTCCAGATAGGCGTCCGCCATCGGGGAGGGCATCTCCGGCTTGCCCAGCCACCCGTCACCCTTGGCCAACTCTTCCAACATCGCTTCATCCGGCTCACCGATCATCAGCGACGCGTCGGAACCGTCCATTGCCAGCCCGTTGTCGAAGGTGTGGTCGGAGTGGCCGTGCGTATTCAGGACGTACTTGGGCAGCAGACCGCGCGACTTCATCCACACCAGCACCGGCCCCGACCCCTTCGACGGATCGACAATTGCCGCCTCTTTCGACGCCTCGTCAAACACGACGTACGTGTTGTTCCCCATCGGCCCAACAGCGAATCTCTGAATCGGCATACCCACACCCCACTACCTGCTTGGTGAGATTGTATCGCGCCGTCCTCACTCCACCCCCACTATCTCAACCACGTGCGGCATGACCTCCGCGTCCGGGCGTGAGGTGTAGACATACTCAGCGACGTTGCCCAGCGTCCGACGGCACCCTGCCTCTGACTGTCCCACGCATGACACTCCCAACAGCGCCATCCGCGGAGAATCGTGCTCGGCCACCTCGCTGATGGAGACGTTGTAGCGGCGTTTGACACGCTCGATGACGCTCTTGACTACCTGCCGCTTGTCTTTCAGCGAGCTCGCCTCGGGCAGGCGCAGTTCAAGAACGGTGTAACCGACAACGATGGCCATCTCTGTCATTCCGAGCGTAGCCGAGGAATCGAAAGCGGTGATCCGCCCCCGCTCGCCCTGAGCCTGTCGAAGGGCGAGCTAGACGTCCAGGTTCTGGACCTCCTGCGCGTGCGTCCGGATGAAGTTCGCGCGAGGCCGAACCTCCTCGCCCATCAGCATCTCGAACAATTCCGCCGCCTGCTGGGCGTCCTCAATCTCAACCTTGAACAGCGTCCGCGTCTCCGGATCCAGCGTGGTCTCCCACAGCTGCGTGGGGTTCATCTCGCCGAGGCCCTTATACCGCTGGATGCCGACGCCCCGCGTGGACACGTCCTCCACGATCTCCGCGAGGTCGATCATGGAGTTCAGCCGCCCCACGGCGCGCTCCCGCTTGTACACCGTCCCAACCTTGGGCAGGTGATCGCTCAATGCCGTGGCCAGTTCCGTCATGCGCTGCGCCGCGTCTTCGTTGAAGAAATCGTGGTCCAGCCGCAGCGTGCGGCCGCTCTCCGTGTCCTGGATCAGGATGGACGTCTCGTTCTTGGATGGGAACGCGGTATCCGCGTCACCATCGTCCGCCGATGTCTCATCCTGCCCCTCGGCAGGCTCATCGGTAAGATCGAGCAGCGATGGCTGCCGAACGTCCGGCATTGCAGTGGGCGCCGCCGGTGAGGGCGGGGGAGCGATGGGTGTGTCGTCGTACTGGAACTCCAGGATGCGAACGTTGCCTAGATCCTGCAGCGCCCGCATCAACTCCTGCAGCGTCTCTTCGGAGGAAAGATCCCGCTCGCCCGTCCGCACGGTCAGCGCAGTCGCTGTCAACAGCGGCCACGGATATCCCGTCGCCTGCAGGTCGGACATTGCCCGACCAAGTCGCTGCACGGACGGTAGCACGTCCCGCACCTGCGGCTCCGTGTACAGGATCTCCGCGTCCTGCTCGGAGCTCTCGCGGATTGTCATGTCCTTGAGCGCCTGGTTGGTCAGCGTGTCGTCCTTTTCCTTGTCGGTATAGAGCCAGTGAATGTCATTGCGGCCGATCTGCACGCGGTACAGCGGCGGCTGCGCGATGTAGATATTCCCGGCGCGGAGCAGCGGCTGGAAATGCCGGTAGAACAGCGTCAGCAGCAGCGTGCGGATGTGTGCGCCGTCCACGTCCGCGTCCGTCATGATGATGACCTTCTTGTAGCGCAGTTTGGACAGGTCCAGCCCGTCGTTCTCGTCGATCTCCGCGTCATCCTCGGACGTGCCGTTGCCGTTGGCGTGGCCGTTCAGCCCGCCAAACCCGACACCGAGCGCGGAGGCGATGGCCTTGATCTCCTCATGGCCGTATACCTTGTCGAGCCGCGCCTTCTGGACGTTGAGAATCTTGCCGCGCAGGGGAAGGATGGCCTGGAAGCGCCGATCACGCCCGCCCTTGGCGGAGCCGCCGGCTGAATCACCCTCAACGAGGAAGATCTCGCAGTTGTCCGGGTTCTTGTCCGAGCAGTCGGCCAGCTTGCCGGGCAGGGTGGTGGACTCCAGCGCGCCCTTGCGCTGCACGCTCTCCTTGGCCTTTCGCGCGGCCTCCCGCGCGATGGCCGTATTCATGCACTTCTCAAGGATGCGTCGCGCGTCCTGCGGGTGCTCCTCCAAATACGAGGACAGGCCCTCGGCCAGCGTGCTCTCAACCTGGTTCTTGACCTCGGCGTTGCCCAGTTTGCCCTTCGTCTGGCCTTCGAACTGTGGCTCCGCCAGCTTGACGCTGATCACGGCGGCGATGCCCTCGCGCACGTCCTCGCCCTGCAGGTTGTTGTCGCCGTCCTTCAGGATCTTGAACTTGCGACCGTAGTCGTTCATCGCCCGCGTCAGCGCCGCGCGGAATCCGGTCAGGTGCGTTCCGCCGTCCACAGTGTGGATGCAGTTCGCAAACCCTAAAACATTCTCCTGGTAGCCGTCGTTGTACTGGAGCGAAACCTCGACGTGCGTGCCGTCGACATCACGTTCCACATAGATGGGCTGCTGATGGAGAGAACCGCGCGATGCGTTCATGTGCCGCACCAGCGAGCGGATGCCGCCCTCGAAATAAAACGTCGTCTCGTTCTCCGTCCGCTCGTCGACGAATCGAATCTCCAGCCCCGGGTTCAGGTACGCCATCTCTCGGAACCGCGCCGCCAGCGTATGGAACTCAAACGAGGTGTCCTGCATGAAGATGTCGGGGTCGGGCGTGAACCAGACCGTGGTACCCGTGTCGTCAGCAGGACCGATGGCCTCAACCGGCGCGAGCGTCTTGCCCCGGGAGTATTCCTGCATGTGGACCTGTCCGTCGCGCCGGATCTCCGCCCGCAGGCTTTCCGAGAGCGCGTTCACGACCGACGCGCCGACACCGTGCAGGCCGCCGGAGACCTTGTATCCGCCGCCGCCGAACTTGCCGCCCGCGTGCAGCGTTGTCATCACCGTCTCAAGGCCCGTCAGGCCCGTCTGCGGGTGCTTGTCGATTGGCACGCCGCGCCCGTCGTCGTCAATGCGCGCGGAGCCGTCCGCCTGGATGGTGACGGTGATCCGGCTGCAATAGCCCGCCATCGCCTCGTCGACGGCGTTATCGACGATCTCATAGATCAGGTGGTGGAGGCCGCGCTCATCCGTGGAGCCGATATACATGCCGGGGCGGCGGCGCACCGCCTCAAGCCCCTCAAGGACCTCGATATTGCGTGACGTGTACTCGGACGTGTCAGTCGCGGCTGCATCGCGCCGTTCCGACCGTTCTGCCATCTAGTTCACCCCTTTAGTGAGCGACGATCACGCGAGCCAAGAGTGGCCATAGATTCGCTATATGTACGCCACCTGGATGTGCCCGCGAATCGCCGTTCTTGTTGCTTACCTTTCCCCGCGCATTTGCGTCCGATTCCACTCCCCCTCAGAGCCTCTCGCAGATACGGCCGCAACCTGTGTCTATTCTACCAGAAATTCAGGTTCCGCTCAAAAATGTCAATGCCACGCTTCAACCGTCAGGAATCGCGTGCCCACGCCGTTCCCGGACATGCTCTTAACGCTTCGCCAAACATCCCGGAGACCGCCCGGCCTGAGCATGGCTGAAGTGTAGCCGCTACCCCTCACCATGAGCGCCCTTTCCGGTCACCCTGAGCGTAGTCGAAGGGTCACTCCGTCATTCCCGCGAAAGCGGGAATCCAGTGCCGCCCGCAGGGCCCCCAAATGTCATTCCGAGCGCAGCCGAGGAATCTAAAGTCGTACTTGTGCGCCCAACCCTGTAAGCGTCAACCGGAGAGCCCCATATGTAAGTCGAGGCCCTTGGGTCTTTAAACCATCAAGTGTGCAAGTGGCCGGATTCTCCCAGGCTGGGAGAGGGGAAGATTGGGACGCGCCCCCTACTCGTCCCCCGAAGAGTCCTCGGCGGGTGCCGTAGCCTCGGCAGGAGCGCCTTCCGCAGCCTCGGCCTCTTCCTCAGCGGCCTCGGCGTCTTCCGCCTCGATGGTCGCCGCCACGCGGGAGTGCGTCGCCCGCACGATGATCGTCTCGGAATCCGTCAGGATCTCCACCCCGGCAGGCGCGGTGATGTCCGAAACGTGCAGCGATGTCTCCAGTTCTTCCAGGATGGTCACGTCCAACTCGATGGCGGCCGGAATGTTGGCCGGCAGGCATTCGATGGTGACCTCGTGGGTCAGGTGCGTGATGACCGCTCCCGGCAGCCGCGCCGCCGGAGCGTCGCCAACGAGGTGCACCGGGACCGTTGTCTGCACGGGCCGGTTCATCTCCACGATGTAGAAGTCCGCGTGCAGGATGGCCCGCGTCACGGGGTGCCGCTGCAAACCGCGCAGCAGTGTCTGGTGTCTCTCCCCGTCGATGGTCAGTTCAACGAGCGATCCGCGCCCGCCGTCCGTGACCAGCTTGTCCAGCGCCCGTGTCTCGGCCTGGAAGCTGATGGAGTCCGCGCCGCGGCCATACAGGTTGGCCGGCGTGATGCCGTCCCGCCGGAGCGCCTTCACGTGGCGACCCAGCGCCTCGCGCCGCTCGCCCTCGAGGGTCAGTGTTGATCCGTTTGCACTTGTCATATGGTTTTTCAGCCTTGTCTGTACTTAAAGCGCCGCTAAAGATGCTCTGCGGCGTCAAAATGAAGTCTACTTTGTGACTTTTGACACAATATCGTAGCTACACGCCGCTATAGCGGTCAAGTTCGACAGCCTCAACGCATACGGCACAATACTGATGTGATCCAGACGCCTCACAAGAGACCCATGACAAACAACGACACGCAACACGCGACGAGCAGTCCCAACGATGAGTCGCTGTGGCGATTCGCAAACGCGAACGGGATGGATCGACGCGAATTCCTGCGACTGCTGATCATTGGAGGCGCGGCGGCCGTCATCACCGCATGTTCAGGCAACCTGTTCACGGGTGATTCTGCTGATCCAACGGCGACGGCGGTGCGACAGCGCCTGCTCTTCAAAGACCCCGGGCCTTTTATCGCCCGCGATGACATCGGACTTGAAGCGCGGCTTGAGAACCTGCACGACCTCATCACGCCCAACGACCTGTTCTTCGTTCGCAATAACGGGCCGACTCCCGACATCGACGTGTCCAACTGGCAACTATCCATAGAGGGCGACGCAATCACCGAGTCGGTCCAGCTCTCCTATGAAGAGTTGCAGCGCCTACCGAGCCGCATACTGGTCTCCTACCTGGAATGCGCCGGGAATCATCGCGCCATGTTCGGCATCTTGCAGGGCCGGGAGGCAGAGGGCACGCAGTGGGAGAGGGGCGCGATCGGAAATGGCGAGTGGACCGGAGTGTCGCTGCGAGATGTCCTGACGGTCGCCGGCATAACCGATGCCGCGGTGAGCGTGCTGCTGGTCGGCCTGGATACCGGAGCACCTGAGAATGGCTTCCGCTATGTGCTGCCCGTCGAGAAGGCGATGGATTCCGACACGCTGCTGGCCTACTCGCTGAACGGCGAGCCGCTGCCGAAAGACCATGGCTTCCCCCTGCGCGCCATTGTGCCGGGCTGGATAGGCAGTTCCCATATCAAGTGGCTTGGCAGGATCGTCGTGTCGTCGGAGCAGCTATGGACACGCAACAACACAACGTCGTATGTGCTCATTGGAGGCGACTACCCGCCGGAGGGCGAGGCACGCGGCAAGCCGGTCACAGCGCAGGTCATCAAGAGCGCCCTCGCTTTGTCATGGCCGGCGCAACTGAGCCAAGGGCAGCAGCGTATTCACGGCTACGCGCACTCGCCCGCCGGGCCTATCTCCCGGGTTGAATGGAGCGCGGATGGCGGGCGGACATGGCGCAATGCGGAACTATCCCGCGAGCAGCCCGACTACTCGTGGGCACGCTTTGAGTTCACGTGGAGTGCCGAGGCGGGCGAGCACACCATCATGACGCGCGCGACTGACACTGCCGGCAACACCCAGCCCGATCATGTGCCCTTTAACGAGAAGGGCTACCTCTTCAACCAGCCGCTCCCGCACCCCATCCGCGTGTCGTAACGCCCCCGTCATTCCCGCGAAAGCGGGAATCCAGCATCCTCTCCTGCTCACCCTGAGTCCACCCCCGCTCACCCTGAGCTTGTCGAAGGGGGAGCTACGCCGCCGCGCCCAGTTCGCGTGGCCGATACTGAAGCGCCTCGCTCAGATGGCGGGAGGTAATAGCCGGCTCCTCAGCCAAGTCCGCAATCGTCCGCGCCAGCTTGAGAATGCGATGGTAGCCTCGAGCGCTCAGGTGCAACTGCTGCATCGCCGCCCGCAACAGCCCATGCGACGCATCGTCCAGCCCGCAGAACTCGCGCACCTCCACCGGCCCCATGTCCGCGTTGGTGAGCACACCGGGCGAACTGCCGAATCGTGCCCGTTGCCGCGTCCGCGCCTCCTCCACGCGATTTCGCACAACCGCCGATGTCTCGCCTTTCCGTTCGTCCGTCAGTTTCTCGTACTCCACGCGCGGCACGTCCACAAAGATGTCAATGCGATCCAGCAGTGGCCCGCTGATGCGGCGCTGATAGCGGTCAATGGCGGAGGGTGAGCAGGAGCACGCCTTCACAACGTCCCCGTAGAACCCGCACGGGCAGGGGTTCATCGCGCCCACAAGCATGAAATTGGCCGGGAACGTGATCGAACCTTGGGCACGGCTGATTGTCACCGCTTTGTCCTCCAGCGGCTGCCGCAGCACTTCCAGAATGTGGTGGCCGAACTCCGGCATCTCATCAAGAAAAAGGACGCCCCGGTGGGAAAGCGTGATCTCGCCTGGGCGCGGCCAGTGCCCGCCGCCCACCAGCCCCGCGTTGGAAACCGTGTAGTGCGGCGCGCGGAACGGACGGGCGGAGATGAGTGGCCGCTCCGGCGGCAGCAACCCCGCCACGCTGTAGATCTTCGTCACATCCAGTGATTCCTCCCGTGTCATCGTGGGGAGAACGGACGGCAGGCAGCGCGCAAGCAGCGTCTTTCCGCTGCCCGGCGGTCCCATCATCACCAGGTTGTGGCCGCCCGCCGCGGCAACCTCCAACGCTCGCTTAACATTCTCCTGCCCCCGGACGAGCGACATATCGAAGCCGTCGATGGTTGCCGTCCCGCCCGGGTCTGCCGGCGGCTCAGTCTGATAGAAGGGGCGGAACGACTGCTCGCCGCTGATGTGCTCCACAAGCTCGCGCAGGTTGCCCGCGGGCAGCACCTCGATGCCGTCCACGAGAGCGGCCTCAGGCGCGTCGACAGCCGGAACGACGATCTGCGTCAGTCCACCCTCTCGCGCCAGTGCCGTCATCGGCAGCACGCCCTGCGTATGCCGCACCTGTCCCTCAAGCGAAAGCTCGCCCAGGAAAGCGACGTCCTCCAAAGAGAATTGTGCTCCGGCCTGTCCCGAACCGATGAGAATGCCCGCCGCGATGGGCAGATCATAGGATGTTCCGTTCTTCTTCAGGTCCGCGGGAGCAAGGGAGACCGTGATTCGACGCTGCGGAAACTCAAACCCGGAATTCCTGATTGCCGCGCGAACGCGCTCCCGCGCCTCCTGCACCGCCGTGTCCGGCAGCCCCACAATCGTGAAAGCGGGCAGGCCGGGCGCGATGTCCACCTCCACCTCAACAATCGAACCCTCAAGACCGACGACTGCGCAGCTGCGCACATGTGCCAACGTCATACCAACACCTCCGGCACGCGCGCCAAATCAACTCAAACGAACGCGCGTTCTGACAGACGGTAACACGCCACGCACCGCATTGCAACATGTGTTCGGAAAATCAATGGCATCACCGTGCCATCCATGCCCAAACAGGAGTACCATGGGATTGGCAAAGCCCATGTGCAAAGGCAACCACCATGATCTTTGGATATGACTACACCCACTGGCTCGTCATCGGGTCCCTCGCGCTACTGACCGCCGCGCCCGTCATCGGCATCGCCGCAGGTTATGTCATGAGCAGAATCAGGCGACGCAGAGCGACCGCTTCTGAGTGACCCCTGTGCTTGGGAAACCGCGATTACGCGCCCCAAAAACCTGCTGCTCTGCTACTTTTGTCACAAGCCCGGATAGCAAATAGACATAACGAGTGAACCAAAATGACACGCATACTGCTGGCGGTGGACGGATCCGGCCAGGATGTGTCATCCGTCGAATGGTTGGGCAAGCTGTTCGGCGACGAGGCCGCCACCGTCGAGATCACCGTGCTGCATGTTGCTCACCTCAGGATGCCCGGGCCATCCTCCATCCGGCTCGGGTTCGTCCCGCGCCTTCCGTCCCGCGAAGACCTGGAAGGGATAGAGTCCCAGACGCGTATTGAGGCGGATGAAATCGTCAACAGCGCGAAAGAAGACCTTGAAAACTACGGCTTCATGGTAAACACGATGGTGGAATGGGGACCCACGCCGGACGTGATTATCGAGGTGGCCGAGGCCAACAATTCCGACATGATTGCGATGGGGAGGCATGGCGCAGGCAGGGTCACCGATCTCATCGCGGGCAGTGTCTCGGGCCGCGTCATACGCCGTGCAGGCATCCCCGTGCTTATCCTGCGAGCTGAGCCGCCGGAGTAGCTTTCGGTCGTCTAAGCCGTCGTCGGCTCCTCGAACCGTTCGATGACCTCGAACTCCAGCGCGTAGACCTCCACCTCGTCGACGGGGCGGTCGAACTTGCGCCCCTCGCTGAACTGTTCGATCCACGCCTCTGTGTCCAGCCAGCCCTCCGCCAGCGCCTCCTCCTGCGTCATATCGCCGATGCGCTGCTTCCACACGCGCGTCACAAGGATCCTGGCAAACGGCTTCTCGCCGGTCATCGGCGGCCGGCGATAGAGCAGGTGCTCCGCCCCCTCCTTCGCCCGCGCTCGCGCCCACAGCTTGCGCGCCTGCGACTTCTCGCCCCGCAGGATCAGTTGAACGCTCGGCTCCTTGAATAGAATCATGCGGATACTATACAGGCGCGGCACGCGCAGAAGTGGAGGAGTCATGCAGCAGTTTCTTGTGCTGACCGTTGGTCGCGCTCTGGACCCGCAGGACGGGGATGAGCAAACACAGGCGTACATGGGCGAGTGGCAGGAATGGCTGGGAGGTCTGGTCGCATCCGGCGCGCTGGACTCCGGCCGGCCATTGGAGCCCGGCGGCAAGGTGGTCGAAAAAGACAGCATTACCGACTTTCAGCCCGAGGAGATCGGAATCGGCGGCTATCTGATCATCAACGCGGAATCCTTGGAGGACGCTGCGAGGATTGCGCAGGGTTCGCCACATATCGCCATCGGCGGTAGCGCCATCATCCGTCCTTGCCTGAGCATCCCTCAGGAGTAGTGGCGCGACCCAGCCCTAACTACGTGTAGACCGCGATGACGACGGCTTCAGTTGGATCGGATGGGTCCGACGCGAAGGCCACGATGCAGGACCGACCGGCCAGCATCTCCGTGGAGGGGATGGCCCGGCTGATGCGCGCCCCGGTCAGCCATGTCGGCACGCTACCGTCCAGCTGAACATCCGCCCTGAACGTCGTCGAATCGAAACTCCTGATCATGCCCCGACGCAGCTCCATGCCTACACCCCGCTCAGGTCGATGTCCTGTTCGTACACCGGCTGCGACCTGCTGATGTCGTAGCGCGTCCGAAGGCCTGCAACGCGCAGCCGCTCCGACACCCACCCCACGGAAAGCGCGGTGACGGACACCACGTCATGCAACTGCTGCCCGGCGTTCACGGGAACCGTGATGCGTGCATAGGGCTGGAGGGTGCCGCGCGAACGCAGCTCAGCATTTGCCCTCGTGGCCGCCACCTCCACTGTTGTCAGTGAGGGGTCGACGACCTGCACCAGTAGACTGCCGACGGATGCCATCTCGCGTTCGTTCACCGCCTGCGCGATCGCCCCGCGCCCGTAGACCTGCACGTGGTTGACGCGGGAGAGCGCGGATGAGCGCGCAGCGTCGAGCAGGGCATGGCCACCCGTCTCCCCATAGGAATAGACGCTGGGGTCAGTCTCACGCGTATGGATCACCTCCAGCACGCCGTCTGAGAAACGCAGAACATCCGGCACGCGGGACACGAGGCGGTTGACGGCAACCGCGAGGCTGTCGTTCGGGGAGATCGTGATGGCGGGATAAGTGGCCACGATAGCGGGGCTTGAGCGTGCAAGCGTGGCGGACAGGCCCGCCATCGTGAGCAGTTGGCCGAGGATGTTCCACACGGACGCCGTGTGCGCGGGCCACGTGAGTTGACGCCGCGTCCGCATGTTGCCCAGGAACCACCATGAGTCCTCCGCCCCGAACACAGTGACAGGGCTGCCCCGCCGCGTCTCGCGTCGAACTTCGCGCACCCAATACCGCTGGGGCTGACCCGTCTCCTGCCCTTCGGCGGTCACATATCCCCATGCGATGCTGAGTTCGTGCCCCAGTGGACCGGAGCCAACCATGATCGAAGAATCAAGATGTGGCCCCTCAGCCAGAACGAGTGCCACAGAAGCGCCGCGCGGCGTCTCTCTCGCATCTGCGGCAATGACGGACTGGGAAACATCGATAGATGGCGTGCCGATGCGTGCCCGCCAGACACCGGACGGCGTCGTCAGCCACGCGAAGGAGGCATTGGCAGTGAGCGCAGACCCTGTCCCTCCAATCTGGGCGAGCGGCCAAGGCTCGCGCCAACGATGGTCGCGGAAGCGCGCCCCCGCTGCAGTGTGCGTTGTCATCGTCTGTGTGTAGCTGCCGGCCCCGCCATACACCTCGACAAAGCTGATGCGCGGCCCGTCCGCGATGCAGAGGCCGGGTTCCCGATATGTCACCTCTGCCCCGGGAGCCGACGCGATTACCTCACGCAGCGTCGACCACGTCCCCACGGTCTGCGATGTGCCCGCGCCAAGGGTGCACGTCCATACTCCTGACGATCCGTTTGGGAGTGTCCCGCACACCACTACTGCCCAATCGCCGTCGATGTGAGCGCAGGCGATGCCGTGTACCGTCCTCAGCGAGTTGGTCCATGCGGCGGGTGACGACCATGCCGCCGCCGTTCGTGTCATAGAGCGAACGCGGCCTGTTGATTCCGCGTATAGCAGCAGCGCACTCCCGCCCGCGCCGGACGCCGCCGCAAGGGAGATCACACTTGCTGCCGCCGTAGCGACTGTGCGTGGCGAGCCAAAGGTCACGCCGTCATCCCGGCTTGTTCGCTCGCGGATCGTCCGCTGATTGGCAGCAACATCAAACACATGAATCTGCCCGCCAAGCTCAATGACCGCAACACCTGCTGAGGTGGATGTCGCGCCGAGATTTCGCCACGTCCCGAATCGGGAATCCGGGCCGGGAGCGGCGGTTCTTTGTACGAAGAGCCCGTTCGGGTCGGCCTGTGCGCGGACGCGGATGAGTGAGCCGGCGGACGTGATAACGGCGTCATGTGGCCCGTCTGGCTCCTGCCCGGAGACAAGGCGTTCCCAGCGGAGTTGTGTCACACCGCCCCACCGCTCGGCGAGCGTGGCGTGTACGTATGGAATGGCTGCGCGGTCGCGCTGCGCCGCGAGCAGGGTTTCAGATAGCGAATGCATCGTTCTAGAGTTCACCATCGTCCGGATGAAAGAGCTTTCGGGCGCGAAAACCTGAGCGGCGGCCGATTCGCGCCAACTGCAGTTCAAAGTCGGCCATCCGCTCCTCCGCCCATGTCAGGTACTGCCGCCACACGTCCTGGCCCCCGACGTTGAGGCGATTGACCGCGTAGGCGGCCCACTCCAGCGCCGCGTACGCCGCCGCGCCCGTGATGACTAACTCCTCCAGCGCCTCGGGCAGGGTGGATGCGGAGTCCGTCAGCCGATGCAGCGCCCCGTAATACACGGTGACGCTCTCGCCGGCCGTCGGCTCGCCGGGCAGGTTCAACATCAGCGTGTCGCCCCATTGGTTGAAGCGCACGCGGGACGGCGGGTGCTTGCCGACGGGATACTCGACGGCTTCAACAACGACGCGATCAGTCAGATCCGCAACCGAGACCTCCCTGTTGCCGCCTGTCAGCCCCTTGGAGACGGTCTTTTCATGCGGCGCGACCTTTGAGACCTTCGCAAGCGCCCGCTCGATGTGACGATTCAGTACATCGTCCGTCCAGCGGTAGCTGCTGGCGTCCTCGTCATGCAGATCGCGCCGCACGCGCTCCCGCACCTGTCCCAACGTGCTCATCGTTCGTCCTTCTATCCCTGTGGTGATCGCGAACCGGAATGAATCTTCATAATCTGCCCATGCCGGAACGCGGGAACCGAATGTGGGTATATTTCTGCGGTGATCGCGAACCGGGAAACTAGTCCCGGACTCCCGTCAGCTTGGCGAGCTTGGCCGTGTTGAACAGGGCAAGGCTCACGTACCACTTCACGCGCGTTCGCCGCGCGTCCTTCGTCTCCAGGTTGCCGACACGCTCCACCTGCAGCCCGCCCGGCGACGTTAGCCCAACGAGACCACCCTCGCCTGCCTGGTAGGCGAAGATTGTCGAGCAGTCGGCGCTGTTCCCAACCGTCTGCGCATCGGAGATCCAGTCGTTCACGCCCACTGGGATGCCGTCGTAGTACTGCACCATCTGACCGAACTCGTCGCGGTCGGACACCACGACGCCGGAGCCGGAAGCGCGGGCAAGCGAGTTGAGCTTACGGCGGGAGCGGCGGCTCATCAGGAGCATCTCCGGCTTCCCGCCCTTGACCGAGTCAATCAGTTCATCGAGCTTGTCCAGCGTCAGCGTGCCGCCGTCCTGCCCCATCGTGAGGGCCTGATCGCCCGTCGCCAGCACATCGAGCCCATCAAACGAGTCGTCATTCGTGTCAGTGTTTCCGTTGATGAACGTGTCCTCGAACTTGTGCTGGATGGCCCGCGCTTTCAACTGAACGACCGCCACCTCAAGGTCCTGGATGTTGGACCGCGTGGTCGCAAGATAGTTGTCCACGTCCGCGTCGCCGCCCAAAATGGAGAGCGTCGCTGTCAACTGGGTGAACGTCGGCGTGCTTTCCGCCCACGTATCGCCAACACTGTAGAAACTGACCGTCGGCGCGGCCTTTTCCCTGTTGTACGTGAGACCGTTTCCGACAATCTCAATGAAGGGCAGCGTCTGGAGAACGGGGCTGTCCTTGATCACGGTTTCAATCACGCCCTGCAGCAGGACGTCGTTGGAGAGCTTGGCTGCTTCCGTCAATGTCAGCGCCATTCGTTTCACCTCCCTGTGAGCGGCGTTGTTCCGGCGGTATCCAATGGCGGAAAGATAAGAACATGAGTACTTGTCACGCAACTCCATGTGGCATATGAATGCGCTCTCTTATGTTCTGTCGTATTGCCGTTATCACATAGGGGGAGTAACCTTTCACCTATATGCAGGACTTAATGCTGGTAATAGTTGTGCTTGTTGGGGCATCGCTTATCGCCATCGCGGTGCTGGAATGGCGCATGAAATTCTTTACCAACCTCTTCGCCGGAATGTCCGAGCGCAGCGTGACTGAAACACCGCCGGACACAACAGTCGCGGACACTGCCGATCTTGAGGAAGTGCATGCGGAGGTGGAGCAGGACTTCTGGCGCAGCTTTGAGCGACAGATCGCCTCAGCCGAGCGGCGCGGCGACAACGAGGAGGCTGAGCGCCTCCGCCGCATTTATGAATCGCATGAAGAGGCATGGCGCGCGCAACGGGCCCTGAGAAGCCGCGCGCCGTCCTCAAGGGATGCCGCCTCGCCAAATGCGCTGCAGGCGCATCTGCGGCCGGAAGTGCGTTTGCTGCTCGAGCGCTCTGAAGTCCTTGAGACCTTCTCGGCGCAGGACTGGGTTTTCCGCGGCAACGCCTACCTCGCCATTGGCGAGGATGAACGCGCCGCCGCCGCGTACAGGCAGGCGCTGCGAGAGCTGCCGGAAGACCCCCAGATTCGCCTGCTGTACGCCGTCGCGTTGCAGCGGGACGGTGAACTGCGTGACGCCCTCCAGGTCTATGACTCACTGTTGTCCGCGAACGGACAAAACGATCCGGTGGTTCTGGCCGGCCGAGGCAACGTTCTTGCCGATATGGACAGGTTTGAAGATGCCATTCGGGATTTTGACTCCGCGCTAAGCATCAACGGACAGGACGGCGACACACTCTATGACCGCGCCCGGGCCCTCTCCGATTCGGGCCGTCTTGAAGACGCCATCACCGGCTTTGAGAACGCCCGAACATATCTGTCTGATAACCCTGATTTGCACAATGATCTCGGAAACGCGCTTGCGCTCTCCGGGCGCAATGACGAGGCCTTGCGGTCCTATGAGCGGGCTATTGATCTTCGCCCCGCCTTTGCCCGCGCGCACTACAACCGCGGCGTCACCTACTCTCGTATGGGGCGGTTTGAAGAGGCGGCGGACGCCTTTGAGCGTTGCCTGCGCCTGCGTCTGGATATCCCGGAAGCGCACTATGGCCGAGGTGTCGCCCTTGCGCGGCTGGAGCAGTTCCGAGACGCCGTTGCCGCATTCGACCGCGCCTCCGTCCTGCGCCCAGGATTTGCGGACGCGCTCTTCCACAAGGCCAGGGCGCAGAGCCGACTCGGCCAGACGACGGAGGCTCTTGAAGCTCTGCGACAGGCGGTGACCGCCTCTCCCACCTTGCGTGAACAGGCCAGGACGGAAACGGACTTTGGCGCCCTCTACTCAGACCCGGACGTCGCGTCACGGTTCGAGCAACTGATCGCGTCGTGAAGACGCTCGCCGTCAGCATCGCGTTGGTGCTGATCTCACTGAGTGTCGGCGTTCTGCACCTGACCGGTGTCATCACCATCCCCTTTTCTGACATTGGCGAGGCCATCGTCACGGGCTTTATCCCCGTGGTCATCACGATTGTCGCGTTCTCAGCTCTGGTCATTCTGGCGCTCACCCTCCGCAACCAGGCGGAAGTGCGAAACAGGGAACTCGATTACCTGGAGGCTGCTGCCGAGATTGACGCCGTGCGCCGGCAGGGGGAACTGGTCAACGCCATCCGACTGCGCCTTTCCGTGGATACGGGGGATAGTGAGGAGGAACGGCAGGACCTGGCCGAGGAACTGGTGACGGCTGCGGAGCGCTACTACACCGTCCTCCGCGGATTCATCCGCGCGCGCCCGGAAATCGCCCGCATTGAGAGAGAGGCCATCGCGTCCTACCTGGCCGAGGCGGAAGCCGAGGTCCGGCGACTCCGCGCGGACGGCTCCGCCGCGTTCGAGGACATCCCCATCGTGTCCCCGTTCGCCCTCTCGGACTCCCCATCCGAGGCGGCAGACCCCTTTGATGATGAGGAGCCCCCCGGCAACTCCATCGGCGATATCCTCTCGGAGGGCGCGGACAACGAGAGGCGCCGCGCGTGAGCCTGCCGCCCCTCCTCGATCTTCGGGGCACCGCCATCGAACTCCTTGACATGCCTCTGGACTGGCCGCGCGGCGATGACTGGATTGACGCCGACATCCTCGCATCCCGCCTGCCGGATGCCTCCGAGCAGATCGGCATCCTCCTGTACCATCTCCTCGAACAAGCCTCTGATGACAAGCAGATCTCGGACTGGCTCCTTGAGGGACGCGCATGGGCAAGCACCGGCGAGTGGCTTCGCGCCCTCGTCGCCTATGAATACGCGCTTGATGGCGCAACCGACAAGCAGGCCCCGGATATCTGGTATCTGCGCGGCTTGGCGCTCATGCGGCAGCGGCAGTTCGATGCTGCCGTTGAATCGTTCGATTTCGCCCGACGCAATCGCAAGATCATCGGCAAGGTCTCGTACGCCAGTGGCATCTCACACCTGGCGCTGGCCAGACCACAGGACGCCCTCCACGCCTTCGACAGGGTCATCGCCGCTGACGCTGATAATTCGGACGCCGTTGCAGGGCGCGCTGCGGCGCTGGCGGCACTGAGCCGATTTGACGAGGCCCTGCAGGCCCTGGAACGTGTTCTGCAGCTTGGCGCTGCCCATCCCGCTCGCGTCCTCAACAATCGCGGCAACGCCCTCGTACGGCTGCGGCGCATAGAGCCCGCCTTCGCCAGTTATCGCCGGGCGACTGAAATCGACCCGAACCTGATTGAGCCGAAGGTCAACTCCGGCAACGTCTTCATGCTGGCCAGCCAGCCCCAGCAGGCGCTGGTCTCCTTCCAGGAGGCGCTGCGCGATCATGAATCCCTGCCGATAATGCACGTCAATATCGCCGCCGCCCTGACAGAGTTGGAACGATACGATGAGGCAATCGCGGCGTGTGACCGCGCCATCGCCCTTGAGCCCGGTCATGCGCGCGCCCTCTCCACCAAGGGCCGCGCCCTTCTGGCGGTTGGCAGGGCGGAGGAGGCCCTGGTTGCCCTGCAAGACGCGCTGCTCAGACGTCCTGATCATATTGAGGCGCTTGTGTATCGCGGTCTCGTCCTCAATCAGTTGGACCGGCTTGATGATGCGCTCGGCACGTTCAACCTCGCTCTCCAATTGGCGGAGCGACACCCGGACGCCCACCACGGACGCGGCATCATCTTCTACCGCAAGGATCTGCTGGGCGACGCGCTGAGCGAGTTCAACCGCGCGGTGGAGATTGAGCCTCGCCACGCCGACGCGGAGAACAGCCGTGGCAACACCTATATGGAGTTGCAGGACTACGCCGCGGCGCTGGAGTCATACAACCGCGTCCTCACGCTGCGTCCCAATGACCCGGACGCGTTGAACAACCGGGGCAACGCGCTCGCGCAGATGCGACGCACCATGGAAGCCATCGATTCATTCGATGCCGCGCTGCGCATCGCCCCCAATCACGCGGATGCCCTCTACAACAGGGGTGTTGCCTTCACTGACGTGGGGATGCTCACGCAGGCGCTGGACTCCCTGAACGCGGCTGTTCAAGCGCGACCGGATGATTCTGCGGACGCCCTGTTCTGGTACGCGCGCGTGTTGGGGAGGCAGGGTCGGGCGGAATTGGCGCTGAACGCCCTGCGCGCCGCCGTCGCGTCGAACGAAGAAGTTCGGAGCTGGATCTGGGGCCAGGACGATTTCAGCTCACTCGAAAACGACCGCCTCTGGGGCCGCCACTACCAGGCCCTCCTGAGAGGACGAAGCATGCCGGGCATCAGTAGTGGCAACGGGCAGCCCCCGCAAGCGGAACGAGAGGATGGTGGAAGGTAGAGGTCTGCAACCGCTGTCCAAATGTGATACGATTTCGGAGAACAGGCGTTCACTTGACTGTCGGGGAGGGTTTGGGATTTGAGTGAGGCGGACGGACGATCGAAGCCTCAATTTCGTTTCATCGATCTCTTTGCAGGCATTGGAGGACTTCGGCGGGGTTTCGACCTCACCCCGGCGGTCCATTCGACCATATCTCCACTTCGTGAGTGACTAGTCAAGGACAGGGACCAGAAGTCCCACAATCCTCTCCAGTTCGGCGGCGCTGGACACGACAAGAGTTGCTAGCAGTCCTTGATTTCTATTGTCGAATCACCTTCGGTCAGATGCACTCCCGCAATCCAGAAGTGGCCTCGCTGGCAGGGGCAATTGGAAGATCGGCCGACGCGGTAGCGATGAAACTTGTCAACTTTGCAAGTCTAGACCCTCAGTTGCAGCAGCGAGGAGTCTCTGGGTTACGAAATGCCTCTCAAACAGACAAGGATGTCTGGTCAGAAATGCATTCGAATTGGGAAACCTTCGTGGAAGAAGCGGCCTTAGCACGTCGTGATCTTGGTCTGATGAGTGATTCGCAGACCACCACCACAACAGAAGACGAAGATCTGGAAGACCAAGTCCCCGAGCGGCAAGGAGTTGCTACGCAGCGAGTTGGACAAACTTTTTTCCGGGACACTCTGCTCAGCGCTTACAACTACAAGTGCTGTATCTCCGGATTAGCGGTTGAACCCCTTCTTGTAGCGAGCCACATTAAGCCATGGAAAGACGACACGAAGAACAGGCTCAATCCACGTAACGGTTTGCTTCTGTCTGTCTTGCATGACAAGGCGTTCGATCGCGGTTTGATTACCTTGGATGACAACCTAGTTGTGCGAGTATCGAACACTAGCTTGCTCCGTAATGACGTGTTTTTCTCGCAGACTGTTGCGGTGTACGATGGCCAAGCGATTTCTCCTCCTGAGAAATTCACGCCTCACCCCGACTTTCTTGCCTACCATCGCGAGAACATATTCTTGGGTTAGCTAGCGCTCCCGCGAAGAGTAGATTGGAGGAACCAGTTGCGCTCGCAAGAGATTCACGAATGGGTAGAGGAACAATTGACACATGCCGCATCTTGGTGGGTCAAGAGGCTGTCAGGTAGAGACACCTTGGCAATGGGTGCACGCAATCCCGGCCCAAGAATTCCGCGGGAGCTACTATTTGAGTTCCTCCCCGAACTGGGCAATCCCCATGAAAGCAAGCCCAAAGTAAAGTTCTTGCTCAACGTTGATAGTAGCGGGGACAGAGTTTTGGTTACCGCAAGCTCCATTACCGTCAGGCTGGCAAGGGGAGAATCTCGCAAAGCTGGGTTGGTTACGGACTGGGGTGGTGTCTCGAATCCTCTGCTTGACCCAGAAAACACTGGAGCTGCAGCCGTATTCGCTTTCCATGCACGGTCTGGGGATACCTTACCTGAGTGTCATGTGTGGATCTGCGCCAATTTGGCAGAAGAGGAAGATGTAGTCGAACCCATTTGGGGTCCAATTCTCCCGGGCGTGGAAGTACTTATATCAAAGGCCAATGGAGTGCAGGAGAAGCGATATTAAGCTTAGCCAATGACTGCTGGCGTGACTGGCAGACTCTGGTATAACAGCAGGATTGCTCCGGGGTAACGGGGCACTCGCGCGGAATTCTTGGAGCACGCGCAATCTGTACTGCAAAGACGAAAGTCACGTTCGGGCAATTCCCTGGAGCTGAATCTTCGTCAAATCCTCCTGGAAGAAGGCTTTAGAGAAGGCGTACATTTCGATTACAAGCCAGAATCAGAACCGAAACGTGAACCGGACTTCCTGTTTCCTAACGCAGCGGAAAGGGTCCCAAGCAAGCACATACTGACTCTACAGCAAGGTGTCTCAATGAATCAGTTCCGTGAGATAACAGAGGCCGGAATCACTTTGGTTGTGCCAGTTTCCCTTCAAAGCGGCTATCCGGCGGCCATTCGCCCGCACTTGCAAACGCTAGAGAGCTTTCTTGGTGATTTGAGACTTCTTGGATAGCCCTTCCCCTCACCTCTCGCCCCGCCCTCGTTGTAACGCAACGGTAAGGGCGATGCCGATAGCTGTCCCCAGCACGATCCCCACCCACAGCGGCCCCACCGTCAGGCCGATGAACAACCCGACGCCAATCCCAATGGCCATGCCGACAACGTACAGAATCAAGCAGGTGTCCTCACAAGGGTCAGGTCAGGGCGCTGGATTCCCGCCCCGTATCGAGTACGGGACATGCTTTCACAGGAATGACGAGCGGCTTTATCCCCCGCTCTCCCGCGCCGCCGCCTCTTCCTCAGCAGTGCGGCCGTGATACCTGGCGTCGCGCTCGTTGCGGAACGCCTCCCAGCCGCGGTCCTGCAGCACCTGCAGCCGCTCTCGCGTCTCGTCGTCCTGCTGAGATGATGCCCACAGATCGGCGAACGCCTCATCGTCTCGATAGTTCAGCGCCGTGCGGAACCCGCCTACCTCATACGAGCGGTTGATGAGCGCCTTGTTCATCCGCACCGTCGCCGCGGGCAGCGCCGAGATGCGCCGCGCGATGGACAGCGCCTCGTCCATCACCTTGTCCGCGGGCACGACGCGATTCACCAGCCCCATCGCCAGCGCCTCCTGCGCGTCCACCATGTCGCCCAGCAACAGGATCTCCTTCGCCCGCTTGAGCGTCACTACATATGGCGTCATCAGCACCGGCGGGCCGTAGCCGTGCCGAATCTGGATCTCGCCCACCTTCGCATCGTCCGCCAACACCGTGAAATCGCACACGCCGGCCAGCTCGAATGCCAGCCCGATGGCGTAGCCATGCACGGCGGCGATGACCGGCTTGCCCAGCTCCCACACAGTGATGTGCGCCGCCCCGGGCGTCGCGCGCTCCAACGAATCATCGTTGGCCAGGATGCGGCGGGACGACTCCGTGATGTCGCCGCCGGCGGAGAACGCGCGGCCCGCGCCGCGGATGATCACCACGCGCACGTCGTCGTCCGCGTCCGCCTTGGCGAGCGCCTCCTTGAGCGCCTCCGTCAACGCGCCGTTGATGGCGTTCAGCACGCCGGGGCGGTGCAGCGTGACGATGGCGACAGTGCCGTCCTCCGCCGTCTCATACAGGACGGGCTGGCCGCCGCTCTCATCATCCACGGGCTCCGGCGGGCCGCTCGGCCGATTCTCTTGCGTCATTGGTTGATTACTCCCCCGTCATTCCCGCGTTCACGAGAATCCACAAACGTAGCCGCAACCGCGATTGTAGCAGGGATACGCCTACAATCCCCCGTATGGCCTCCCACCCAACGCCTTCAGGTCCACCGCCAGCCCCGCCGTCATCTGATAGACCCTGTCTGCCCGTGCGGCGAATAGCTGGTTCACACGGCCGAGCGCGTCCTGAAAGGCCCGGCCCAGCACTGTCGGCGGCACAACCCCCTCGCCCACCTCATTCGTCACGACAATCCATTCCGCGGCGGAGGCCTCATACACCGCGAACAACCGCTCAGCCTCTGCCGCGATGTGCTGTTCCGCGTCCGCCCCCTCCTCCATGTCCAGCAGCAACTTGGTCACCCACAGCGTCAGGCAATCGAACAGCAGAACATCGTAAGCCGGGTCGAAGTTAACAATGACCTCCGCGACATCACGCGGCTCTTCCAGCGTGCGCCAGGTGTCGGGTCGGCTGCGTTGATGCTTCTCGATGCGCCGCTCCATCTCCTCGTCAAGCGCCTCCGCCGTCGCGACGAACAGCACGTGTTCATACTGCGCAGCCAGCTTCTCCGCGAACGCGCTCTTGCCGGAACGCGCTCCGCCAATGATGAGTGTCAGCCCCGCGCCCATAACGCTCCTCTACGGCGCATAAGAGTCATCCCCGAAGCTAAAGTTGATATCCATCCCGGACCATACCGGCTCCAACGGCATGACATCGCCCAAGACGATCAAAGACGCCGCCACGAGCATCGCCATGGTCGCCAGCTCATTCACCGCGCCGTAGATGTCGCCGGTCAGCCCGCCAAGGCGACTCGTCGCGAACTGCCCCACGCCCAGCGCCACTACGACCGCCACCACCAGCAAGACGATGCCCGTTGCCCCGGCCAGTACGACTGCCGCTGCAACCACCAACACGGTCGCGACAACTGTCTGAACGCCTGTGCCGCCTGTGAGAAACGCCGACCCAAGCCCATCCTCACCTCGGGCATAAGGAAACGCCGCCATCGTCACCACCATCGCCCACCGCGAGAGGCATGGAATAAGCAAGAGCGCCCAGAAACGGCCCGGTGGCCACAGCGAGACGATGGCGGCAAAGCTGATCAGGAAGAGGCAGAGTGCGCCCGCCACCGCGAACGACCCAACCCGCGAATCACGCATGATGTCCAGTCGCCGCTCTGCGCTATCTCCGCCAAACAGCGCGTCGCACGTGTCCATGAAACCGTCCAGGTGCAGCGCCCGCGTGATGATTACAAGGAAGGCAAGGATTAACGCAGCCAGCAGCAAGGAGGGGAAACCGACGTCAGTGAGCGCCCAAAACCCTTCCCGCAGGGCATAGTCGAAACCGGCCAACAGCCCGCCGATTCCAAGCCCGACAACAGGGAACCACATCCGCGCCCGCGCAAGCGCACCCTCGCTCACACGAGGCATAGGGATGATGGTCAGGAACCCAATGGCGGCAAACAGACTGCTCATTGCTCGCCCTCTCGCACCCCCGGCTCGTCCGTCGGGCCGGAGACCCCCGCCTCACCAAACGTCGCCATCTCTGACAGGGTAGCCACGGCCGCCTCGATGATTGGCATCGCCAGCGCCGCTCCTGTTCCCTCCCCCAATCGCATATTGAGGTCAAGCAGCGGCGACAGTCCAAGATGATTCAGCGCCGCCCGATGTCCACGCTCGGCGGATAGGTGCGCCGCGATCATATAGTCCCGTGCCGCAGGCGCAATGACGTTCGCGATGAGCGCCGCCGCCCCTGAGATGAACCCGTCCAGCACGACCGGCCTGCCACTCGCCGCCGCGCCAATCATCACCCCCGACAGCACGCCGATCTCAAATCCGCCCACGCCTGAAAGAACCGCGAGACCATCTGCAGGGTCAGGACTATTGACCTCAAGCGCCCGCTTAATAGCGGCTATCTTGTGATCCAGCCCCGCCGCAGGCCGCCCAGCACCATCCCCCGTCACATCCTTCGGCGGCAGACCTGTAATGGCAGACGTGATGGCCGCCGATGCTGTCGTGTTTCCAATGCCCATATCGCCCGTGCCGATGAGGTCGATTCCACTCTCAACGCACTCCTGCGCGAGGCTGATGCCGTTCTCCACACTCGCTTGTGCCTGCTCGCGCGTCATGGCCGGGCCTCGAGAAATATCCGCCGTGCCGCGCCCGATACCTAGTGCCCTTAGGTCCGGGTGGGGTGGCAGTTTCGTTGCGACGCCAGCATCGACAACGATCTGCCGGATGCTCAGCTGCCGACACATCACGTTGATCGCCGCGCCCCCGGCCAAGAAGTTGAGCACCATCTGCGCCGTTACGTCCTGCGGATACGCGGTAACTCCTTGGGCGACAACGCCATGGTCCCCCGCCGCGATGATGATCGCCTTGCCGCCGATGCGCGGCTGCTCCGTCCGCATCATGCCTGCCAGCCGAATCGACAACTCTTCAAGCTGCCCGAGGCTCCCCGGCGGCTTGGTCAGCGTCGCTTGCCGCGCCGCCGCGCGACTCATCGCCTCCTCGTCCGGCGGACGGATGGCAGCGACGGCTTGCTCAAGGGACGGGGCAGGGGTCGCCATTGCTCAGAACTCGATGCCGGGTTGGGCCCGAATGCCCTGCTCATTGAACGGGTGCTTGATCTCTCGCATCTCTGTCACGAGGTCCGCGTAGTCAATCAGTGCTTGCGGCGCATTCCGGCCCGTGATGATGACGTGCATCATCTCCGGCCTCTGCTTGAGCACCTCAATCACGCCGTCCACGTCAACCCAGCCGTATGTGAGCGGGTATGTGAACTCATCGAGAATGATTAGCTCTCGCTCGCCGGCGAGGATCGCCTTGCTCGCCTCCTCCCACTGCGCCCGCGCCATGTCCGCGGAAACGTCGATGTCTTTGCTCAGCCACGTGAAACCGTCGCCCATCGCGCTCCACGGAATCTCCAGCTTGTCTGCAGCGCGACTCTCCCCGAAACGCGAGCCGGTGTGCTTGATGAACTGGAATACCTGCGCGTTCATCCCGCGTCCCCATGAGCGGAACAGCACGCCGAGCGCCGCCGTCGTCTTGCCTTTGCCGTCGCCCGTATTGACGATGACAAGTCCCTTGCGATTGGCCGCACTCCCCCGCCGTGCCCCACGACCGCCACCACGTGTTTCGGCTTCACTACCAGTCATCCGTACCTCCCATAGCAGCATGTAGCATACCCCCGCTTGCGCCCATGCCCGCAATCCGCCACTATTTCCCTGTCCGGCGTGATTAGTCTCACGCCACGGGAAATAAGGGGTAAGGAGAGGACGATGACGTCAAACAATGACTCAGAACTGGAGTGGGGCCCAACTCGCGAACTCCTCGGCAAGGACATCATGATCGAGCCCAAGACTGGCATCGATGCCGTTGAGCAGAGCGGTATCCGTCGACAGATGGAGGTCCTGGAGTTCGACTGCCCGTTGCACTTCGATGAGGCCGTTGCGAAGAAGTACGGCTACGAGGGCGTTTTTGCCCCTGCCCATATGATCCAGGTCTTCCAGACCGCCTCCATGTGGGAGCCGGGCATGGGCAGCATCTGGCCGACGGATGATCCGCATTACAGCAACTCCGGCACGGGCCGCGCGGGCAAGACCCTGGAAGTTCCCTCGCCCGGCACCGCAGGCTTCGTCACGGATCTCGAAGTTGAGACGCTCAGGCCGCTCTACATCGGCGACCGTGTCTCCCAGGTGTCCCAGGTTCTGCTCGACGTGAATCCGCGCAAGACGCGGGTCGGCGACGGCGCATTCCTGCGATACGAGTACAAGTGGAACAACCAGGACGGCACACCAGTCGGTCGCCAGATCATGGTCAGCTACACCTACGTCCCGAATCCAGGCGCGGGGGCAGCTGCCGCTGCTGCTGGCGGCGGCGGCGAAAAGCCCGCCCGCGCCATCGAGCCCCGCGCCAACCCGATCATCGACTGGGATTTCCAGCGGTATTGGGAGGACGTGAACGAGGGAGATGAGGTCCCCGCCGTACACTATCCACTCACGGTTCAGCGCATGGTCATGGCCGCGGGCGCGAATCGCGACTTCAACGCCATCCATCACAACACGCACGTGGCCCAAGAGGGTGGCGCGGCGGACATGTACGCCATGAACTACTTCCACAACGGCATGTGGGAACGCGTTGCGCGCGAGTTCATCGGGCTGGGCGGCACGATCAAGCAGATCGGCTCATTCCGCATGCGCGTGTTCAGCACCGTCGGCGATACCGTCGTCACGGGCGGCACCGTCAAGCGCAAGTGGCAGGAGAACGGCGAGAACCTCATTGAGCTGGAGTTGCAGTCCGTCCTCTCGACGAACGGCAACACCTCCGTCGGCCCCGGCCCCGTCATCGCCACCCTGCCAAGCAAGGGCTAGGCTAACGACCACCTGACAACTCTTGAGAGAAGGAGCCCCCGCCCATTACACGATGGGCGGGGGCTTTCGTTATCCCCTCACCGCCCCAACGCAGAACTCAGAAACTCGCCCACGCGCCGGCCCAGGTTCATCTCCTCGCCCCACCAGAAATGGTCCGTCTGCGGCGCGATGTAGATCTCCGTCGCGCCCGGCAGCATCCCTGCCAGACCCCGTACGCGCTCCACCGTCGCGAAATTGTCCGCCTCGCCTGTCGCGATGAGCTTGGGCATCGTCAGCGCCGCATAAGCCTCCGGAGTTCCCTCGCCCATCGCCGGTGAGATCAACGCCAGCGCGGCCAGGTTCTCCGCACGCCCCGCCGCTCCCAGCGCCACACCGCCCCCGAACGAATACCCCGCCAACGCGACGCGCATCTCATTAGGCAATTCGTCCGATACGGAGCCTGTGGCCAGAGCAGTCAATGCTGCCAGCGCGTCGTCCTGCTCGCCGATGCCGTTGTCATACGACCCACCGCTGCGCCCCGCGCCGCGGAAATTGAAACGCAGCGCCGCGAGTCCATACGCCACGACGGACGACGAAACGGCCATAACCACGTTGTTCGTCATCTCCCCGCCGTACTGCGGATGCGGATGACAGATGACCGCACCTGCCGAGGGTGTCGCCGCCCCTTCATCCGGCAGATCAAGCTGCCCCTCAAGCACAATCCCGGCGGTCGATTCAATCGTGACACTGCGAGTGCGAATGGCCTACCTCCTTATCACCCCGCCATTCCCGCGCAAGCGGGAGTCCGGCGGCTTAGGCCCGTTCGAATTCCTCTCTGGTGAGGCCTAAATCTCTGCGAATTGCATGGATGGTTCCCGTGGCCAGGTCCCGATTGGCATGTCTGGGAACGGTGGTTTCGCGATTGTTGGCCGGGTTTATCCAGATTTCGTGTGAACCGCCTGCCTGCCGATCGAATTCGCATCCCAGCCGTCGGAGTTTTCGTGTAAGTTCCCGATAGGTCATACGGCAACGGATATCCTGCCCTGACCGGCCTGGAGCCGGGCTATCGATGCGGGCAGGGGTTTGCCGCGATCCTTGTACGAGAGGATGAACTGCTCAGCAACAACGCTCAGTTCGGCGAGGGTCTCTTTGGCGGTTTCCGCCCACGCGCGGCAGCCGGGAAGTTCCGGAATCTCGGCCATGTAGAGGCCGCCCTGTTCTTCAGAGGGCTCATGGAGAACGTAATCCAGCTGATACAGTTCCACGCGTCACCTCACACGGACACCATTCTACGCCCCGTTGGGAGCTATTGCGTCTCCCCCACCAACATCTCCAGCAGCAGCCGCGCCCCGCCCTTGTCCAGCATCTCATTGTTATTGCCGCACTTCGGCGACTGCACGCATGAGGGGCAGCCGTTCTCGCAGGGGCACTCGTTCAACATCGTCAGAGTCTCTTGCCACAACTCGCGCAGCACGTCGTAGCCCCGCTCCGCGATGCCGACGCCGCCCGGGATGCCGTCATAAATGAAGATCGTCGCCTCTTTCGTGTCCGGGTGGTAGGGCGTCGAAAGCCCGCCGATGTCATTGCGATCACACAGCGCGAATAGCGGCAAGAGGCTGATGCAGGCGTGCTCGCAGGCGTGGAGCGCGCTGGCCACGAACGCATCGGCAAGAGCTTCAGCCTCCTTTTCGTTCGCAGATTTAGGAGCATACTTTCGCAGGGCGTCCGTCATCTCCTCTGGCACCGTCCACCACAGGCCCACTGTCTTGAAGTTACGAGATGGCAGGTCCACGTCGCCGTACGAGACTACGTCATCCCGGTCATGCCTGCGCTTGCTGTACCTGTAAACCGTCCGCTCCACCTCGACCTGCCCGACGGATGCCTTCACCGGCCCCTCTTGCTTCTCATTCTCTGTGGTTAGCACGGTCATGTCCGTGTCCGCCATTGAGGTCGTGTGGTACTCCACGTTGGTGCGCTGCAGCATGACGTTCTTTGTGGTCAGATTCAGGTCGCTGACCATGTACTGGTCGCCTCGATGCAGGTACACAGCCCCCTCGTGCGCGTAGGCAAAGGCATGCTCCTCCGCGATGGTCTCCAGCACTACGCCTGTCGTCTCCTCAACGAGCACATAGTTGTCGCCGGACGTTGAGCGCAGCGAAACGTCGCTTGCCGGATGCGCGCCCGCTTTGGGGTGGGGGTACCACTGCTCAGTGCCGCGCCGATCCCGCCCAATCAGGTAACTGTCGTGCGAAAGCCGATCCAGCGCTTCAGTCACCACCTCATCGCCGCCGAACAGTTCGATATCGCCCGGTATCTCGCCGAAGGGTGCCTCCACCGCTGCGCACACCAGGTGTGGGTCAAGGATGCGCGGATTTGTCGTGGATATTCGTGCATGTTCCATTCCCCGACGGAACAGAATATCCGGATGCCGCGCCAGGTACTGCTCAAGCGGGTTGTCATACACGACCATGATGGACAGGCCGCGCTCGCCCCGCCGCCCGGACCGCCCCGCCTGTTGGAACGTGGACGCAAGTGAGCCGGGGTAGCCGTTCAGCACCGTCGCGTCCAGGTGGCCGATGTCGATGCCCAGCTCCAGCGCGTTCGTTGTCACCACACCCGTCAACTCGCCGGTGGACAGCGCGGCCTCGATCTCTCGGCGCTCCTCCGGCACGTAGCCGGCCCGATAGGAACTCACCCGCGCGTTCGATGTCTCGTACCGTTGCAGATTCTCCTCAGAGATTCGATACATCAACTCCGCCGCTTGCCGCGTCCGCACGAACGACAGCGTCCGTGTCCCCGTCGCCACGAGCCACGAGAACAGCTCCGCCCCCTCCACCAAAACGCTGCGCCGCGCCGACTTGGCATCGTCGATGATCGGTGGGTTCCACAACGCGAACTCCCGCCCTGCACTCGGCGCGCCGTCGTCCGTGATGGCCGTCATCGGCAGGCCGGTGATTCCCTCCGCGTGCTCCTTCGGATTGCCGAGCGTGGCGGACGTGACGATGAACTGCGGATTCGCCCCGTACCGGCGGCAGATACGCCGCAGCCGCCGGATCAGCATCGCGATGTGCGAGCCGAACACGCCGCGGTACATGTGCCCCTCGTCAATGACGACGAACTTCAGGCGACGCAGGAACCGCGACCACAGCCTGTGGTTCGGCAGGATGCCGACGTGCAGCATCTCCGGATTCGTGAGCAGCAGTCGAACGTTCTTGCGGACGGCGGCGCGCTCATGCTGCGGAGTGTCGCCGTCGTACGTCGCGGCGGTTGGCCGCGCGGGCAGGGGCGCGGTGAGTTCGTTCAGGGCGCGGAGCTGGTCCTGCGCCAGCGCCTTGGCGGGGAAGAGATAGAGCGCCGTCGCGCCCGTGCGAGATGAATCCGCGCAGACGTTCAGGACGGGGACGTTGTAGCACAGGCTCTTGCCGGATGCCGTCCCCGTCGCGACGACAACGTTCTCGCCTGCCAGGAGCGCGTCGATGGCCTGCGCCTGGTGCGTGTAGAAACGGTCGATTTCCCGTAACTGCAGGGCGTGTTGCAGCAGCGGATTCAGGGAAGCGCTGAGCCGACCATACGCCGCAGAGCTATGCGGCATCGACTCCACATGCACGATCTGCCCCGCGTACCCCACACGCGAGCGCATATCATTAAGAAACCCCTGCGTATCCAGCGTCACTCCCTCCCGCGCCACTCACCGAATCCCCCGCGAAGAGGGGCCTCCTCCTCGCTACCCTCCGTCATTCCCGCGAAAGCATGCCCCGTACTCCGATACGGGGCGGGAATCCAGTGCCGCCCATAGGGCGGCCCCCCCACTCTCCGCTCGCCCTGAGCCTGTCGAAGGGCCGCCCTCCTATTCTGACACACCCGTTCGACGCAGTGACGCGATGCGCGTTGACACCCTCTCCCTGCGCTTGCAGAATGAACGGGCTACAGCAGCGGCGGTTTTTCTGCTTAAAACCGACTGCACAAGCCGCTTTTGCATGGCGGCAGGGATTCCCTGTCCCCTTGCAGGTTTGTGCAGATCGTCGGCTGCTGTAGCAAGAAGTCCCGGTCACCATGCTGCAGGGGGGCATTCAAATGAGGAGACGATTCCCACTTCTAGTGCTGGCTGTCTTAGCCAGCGTGTTTACGCTTGCCGTTTTGGGCTGTGAATCAGAAGAGCAGGTCCAACCGGCACCAACCACTGTGATTGAGCAACCTACGGCGACGCCCGAGCCAACTGCGACAGCTACACCTACTGCGACTCCCATACCAACATCAACCCCAACCGCAACTCCTTCACCAACGGCAACCGCTACGCCGATGCCAACTCCCACCCCAGTGCCGACTTCAACTCCCCCACCGACAGCCACACCTCTACCTACTCCGACACCAACCGCTACAGCAGCGCCTCAGGTTGACGACGCTGAGCGCTGTGACGATCTCCTTACGGCGGAGTACGAGGTAGAAGAAATGCTTACGGATGAAGAGTTGTTGCGGTGTCTGCGTGAACAGTTTGGTGAATAGAGAAAGGAATAATAAATGACTCGGGTAAATCTCATATGGATGTCTTGTCTTCTGCTGTTAGCGGCTGGGGTAGCTTGCACTGCAACCGACACCCAAATTGAACGCTGGGCCTCGAAGTTCGCACAGCCAGCAATTGAAGTGACGGCTGATGAATTGTACAGGGACTACGTGCGTGATGGAGAAACCGCGACAGACACGTATGAGGGCAGGCGAGTTCGAATAACTGGCACTGTATTCGAAATAAGGGATGACGATGACTTCGAACCTGTCGTGGAGTTCGATGTCGGTCAGGATGCCTTTGCATTTCAGAGCCTCATTGCACAGTTCGCCGAACGTCATCGCGATTACTTGGAAACGTTAGACGTTGACGACGAAATCACTACGGTTTGCTATGTCCCCGTCGAAGACATGGCCACCTTTGATTTCGAGAGCGTCACGTCGCTGAGAATGTGCCAGCCAATAACCTAATGGGTTCTTTGTTCTAAGTGAATTGATCTGAATTAAAGACCACCTGAGGAAGGGAAGGACACATTTGATGAGTAGCCCAACCGGACATGAGGGAAGACGCCAGAGACAGGCAGACGCGGTCGCCCGGGAAGTCATGCAGGGGGCAAGAGTAGAATCAGATGCTGACTACCAGGCCATCTTGGTAAGTGGCAACAGAGTCAACCATCTGCTCCATTTCTTCGTAGGAATCTTCACCTGCGGCTGGTGGTGGATTGTCTGGATATTCCTTGCTCTGACCGGCGGCGAGAAACGCTACATCGTGCGTACCGACGAATTCGGCAACACGCGGGTAGAAAAGGGCACAGACCTTGCCAAAGGCATAATCGCCGCCGTAGTCGGGGGTGCAATTCTGTTGTTCGTGTTCTTGACTATCGTGTCCGCTGTAACCAGCTAGCTTGCCGCTACTCCCTTGCTAGCGGCCTCACTGCGTTCACCTTGCCGCGGATACAACTCGTCGTCTGTTGTTGACGATGGGCAGACGTCATCCAACGCCTCCCTTTTGAATTGTTGGCGCGACTTACTTCGAGCGGCTGATTCCAGCGCCTTGCGCTCAGCACGCCGCCCGTAGGTTCTTACGATGCGATTGAGTGGCATCCCGCGCTCCCGTCTCTAGTTCCTGTGCTCAATTGTAGTCAACAGGGGACGTTCTGGATGCCACCCCACCCCCGTCCGCTATCATCTCTGTAGGTACCCACGAACATCTACCGGAGGTCACTCAACCATTCTCGATAGACGGCGGATCAGGGAGGCGCACGACGAGACCCGGGGCGCGGGGGGGGGGGGGGGGGGGGCGGGGGGGGGGGGGGCGGGGGGGGTTTAACAAAGGGGGGGGGCGGCGCGGGGGAGGGGGGGGGTGTGGGGGGGGGG
>VXMO01000029.1:0-12755 GCA_009841045.1 Dehalococcoidia bacterium | reverse complement strand
TTTTTGTACCCCACAAAAATAACCCGGCGCAAAAAAAACCTTTCTCCTTCCCCGCCGTCCCCGGCGGGCCCACGAGCACCCCCCCCCCGCCGGGGCGGGGCGCGGCGACGCGGAGGCGCTTGCCCTGCTCGATGAGGTCGTCTCACTCGACGGCGAGTGGCGAGCGGCGCAGGCCCGCGCCGACGATCTCCGTGCCCAACTCAACACCCATTCAAAGACCTTCGGGATGCTGCGCGGTCGTGCAAGCCGCGGTGATCTCTCCGCCGATGACATCCTGTCGACCGACGGTGTCGCGGAACTGCTCGGTGAGAGGGCGAGTGGCAGCGCCGATGAGCTTATTGAATCCCTGCAAACCGCCCTCCGTACCTTCTCCGAAGAGGTTGATGAGGCCGCCAAACGCACGGCTGACCTCGATGAGCAGATCACCCAACGCCTCAGCTATCTGCCCAACCTCCCTGACCCCTCCGTGCCCGACGGCGCGTCCGAGGAGGACAACGTCGTCACGCGCCAGTGGGGCGAGGTCCGCGAGTACGATTTCGAACCGCAGGCGCATTGGGACCTCGGCCCCGCGCTCGGCATCATCGACTTTGAGCGTGGCGCGCGCATCGCCGGCTCGCGCTTCTACGTGCTTACCGGCGCGGCGTCCAAGCTGCAACGCTCCCTCATCCAGTGGATGCTGGACATTCATACGCGGGAGCACGGCTACCGCGAGGTCTACCCGCCGTTCGTCTCCACGGAGCAAACCCTGTTTGCCAGCGGCCAGCTGCCCAAGTTCGCGGAGAACGTCTACAAGGACGGCGAGGACGATGTCTGGCTCGTTCCCACCGCGGAAGTGCCGCTCACGTCCATGCACCGTGGCGAGATTCTTGAGCCGGGCACGCTGCCTATCAACTACGTCGCTTACACGCCCTCGTTCCGCCGCGAAAAAATGTCCGCCGGGCGTGATATCCGCGGCATCAAGCGCGGCCACCAGTTCGACAAGGTGGAGATCTACAAGTTCACAGAGCCTGAGATTGGGTTGCAGGAGCTTGAGGTCCTGCTGGGCCACGCGGAGTCCATCCTTCAACGGCTTGAGCTGCCCTACCGCATCGTCGAACTCTGCGCAGGCGATCTCGGGCAGGCATCGGCCAAGACCTATGACATCGAGGTGTGGGCGCCCGGCTGCGGCGAGTGGTTAGAAGTTTCCAGTTGCTCCACAACCACCGACTACCAGGCGCGGCGCGCCAACATCCGCTTTCGGCGGGAGGCGGGAGCGCGTCCGCAGTTCGTGCATACGCTCAACGGCTCCGGCCTCGCGTTGCCCCGCGTCATGATCGCCATCATGGAAACATACCAACGCGCGGACGGCACAATCGAGATACCAGAGGCCTTGAGGCCGTACACGGGATTCGCAGAGATAACTAGAGAGTAGGAATCAGTTCGGCCTTTGAAGCCTAAATGCGGGCTCTGGTAACGGGTAGTAGCCTCTCATTAGGAGAGTCGACCAAGAGTAAAAGGCTTTGCAGAGTGTGTGCTCCCAAGAGCGGCTCTGCCGCATCAGGGCCAAAGACGACAAGAACCTCTTCCGACCTCCCGTTGACCGCCACAACTGCCCGGCCAATTGGCCGCTCGTCCTCGCGGCCGTCCGCATAGAAAACCGGCAGTGTATCGTGAGGCTCAATCCCAATCTCGCGCAGAGATGACTCGGGTATTTGTGTGTAGGCCGCCCCGGTGTCCACCCAAGCGTCAAACGCAAGGCTGTTGCCGCCCTCTCGCCCGCGAATGCTAACTCGTGTCTTGAAAGCCCCCATGCCGTCATTGTACATGTGAGTGGAGTGGCGCCCATCATCCCCACGTCACGCCAGGTAGTACCATTAGTGGACGGAAAGGGGTGGGGATTGATGCGAATCGGCGTGCCAACAGAGACGGCCCTGCGCGAAGCTCGCGTTGCGCTGGCGCCGCCGTCCGTTGCCCGATTCACCCGCGCCGGTATCGATGTCCTCGTCGAGTCGGCGGCAGGCGAGCGCGCCTTTTTCACCAATGACGCATACAGTGAGGCGGGCGCGGAGATTGCTCCGGACGCCGCAAGCGTTTATGCCAACGCCGATGTCATCGTCAAGGTCGCCGCGCCCTCCGCTGAAGAAACGGAGTCGCTGCGTGACGGCCAGATCCTGATTGCCGTCCTCCAGCCCCTGACAAGCCACGACCTTGTGCGTGGTCTGGTCGGTCGCGGCGTCACGTCGTTCAGCCTGGATGCAATCCCCCGCATCGCCCGCGCACAGCCCATGGACGTGCTCTCCTCTCAGGCATCCGTCGCCGGATACAAGGCCGCCGTCCTGGCCGCCGACACGCTCGGCAAGCACCTGCCCATGATGACAACTGCCGCCGGTACCATGCCGCCCGCCCGAGGGTTGGTTCTTGGCGCCGGAGTGGCCGGTCTGCAGGCCATCGCAACCGGACGACGTCTTGGAGCGATTATGTCCGCATTCGACGTGCGCCCCGCCGTCAAGGAACAGGTTGAAAGCCTCGGCGCAACGTTCATCCAGGACGAAGAGCTCCAACGAGCGCAGGCCGAGACGGCGGGCGGTTATGCAAGAGAGCAGACCGAAGAGGAACGCGACCGCTCTCAGGCGCTGGTGCGGCGGCACGTCGGCGCGTCCGACTTTGTCATCACAACGGCTCTTGTCCCCGGCCGCCCCGCGCCGAAGCTCATCACGCGGGAGATGGTGGAGGACATGCAGCCCGGCTCCGTCATCGTGGACCTTGCGGCGGAGACCGGCGGCAACTGCGAACTCACATTGCCCGGCGAAGTGATCAACTACAGGGGTGTCATCATCAACGGGCCTGTCAACGTGCCGTCCTCCATGCCCGTCCATGCCAGCCTCATGTTCTCCCGCAACGTCCAGAGCTTTTTGGACTTGCTGATCAAGGACGGCGAAGCCGTTATCGACATGGACGATGTCATCCTGCGGGATTCCCTGATAACGCAGGGCGGCGAGATAGTCCACGAAGCCACGCGCGATGCCATGGGCGCTCCGGCGGCGTAGCCAAAGGCAAGTCGAAAGGAGCCTAGAGAGTGCTTGAGGGTGGCGGACTACTTATCGCGATCTACGTCTTCGTGCTGGCCGGATTCATCGGCTTTGAGGTCATCACCAAGGTGCCGCCGACGCTTCACACGCCCCTAATGTCCGGCGCGAACGCCATCTCCGGCATCACCATCATCGGCGCGCTGCTCATCGTGGGCTCCAGCGAGGGCCTGCTGACACAGATCCTGGGTGTCGGCGCTCTCATCCTCGCCACCATCAACGTCGTGGGCGGATTCATGGTGACGGACCGGATGTTGCGCATGTTCCGCCGTGACGGAAGGCGGGGGCCGTCGGCATGACGCTCGACCGCGACATCATCATCCTGTCCGCCTACCTGGTTTCGGCGGCGCTATTCATTCTTGGCCTGCGCTACATGGGCTCACCCGCCACGGCACGCATGGGCAACACGCTTGGCGCGTCCGGCATGCTGCTGGCCATCATCGTGACCCTCATCAATGAGGAGATTATCCGGTATGAGCTGATCATTGCTGGGGTGCTGGTCGGCGGCGTCATCGGTGTGATCTTTGCCCGGCAGGTCAAGATGACGGCGATGCCGCAGATGGTCGCCGTCTTCAACGGCTTTGGCGGCGGGGCGTCCGCCCTCATCGCCGTGTCCGAGTATTTCCGACTCTATGACGCGGGCACTGAGATGTCCCTGGACACGTCCGTGACCATCATGTTGGGCGTGCTCATCGGCACCGTGACGTTCTCCGGCAGCGCCATCGCCATGGGCAAGCTGCAGGAAATCATTACAGGGCGCGCGATACGCCTGCCGCTACAGAATATCTTGAGCGCCGTGCTCTTCCTGGTGATTCTTGGTCTTGCCGTGAGCCAGATAGGCTTTGAGGCCAACCCGATCCCGTTCGTGGCCCTGATTGCCCTCTGTCTTGTGCTTGGCGTGTTGCTTGTGATGCCAATCGGCGGCGCGGATATGCCCGTGGTCATCTCCCTGCTCAATTCCTACTCCGGCCTTGCGGCCGCCGCCGCCGGATTCGTCATCGGCAACCCGATCCTTATCATTGCGGGCGCGTTGGTCGGCGCGGCCGGATTCATCCTCACGCAGATCATGACCCGCGCCATGCACCGCTCCCTCGCGAATGTCATGTTCGGCGCATTTGGCGCAGGCAGTGGCGGCGCAGCTGCCAGCGGCGTGGCTGAGGGTGCGACTGTGCGAGAAGGCTCACCGGAGGATCTGGGCGTTCTTCTTGCATACGCGGAATCCGTCATTGTCGTGCCCGGCTATGGTCTGGCCGTCGCGCAGGCGCAGCGGCAGGTGCGCGACCTTGCTGACCTGCTTGAGGAACGAGGCGTCGACGTCCGTTACGCCATCCACCCCGTCGCGGGCAGAATGCCCGGCCACATGAACGTGCTGCTCGCTGAGGTGGACGTGCCTTACGACCGGCTTTACGACCTCGATCAGATTAACGACGACTTCGAGCGGGCGGACGTGGCCATCGTGGTGGGCGCGAACGACGTGACAAACCCGTCGGCACGGGAAGTTGTCGATAGCCCCATCTACGGTATGCCCATCCTGAACGTCGACCACGCCCGCAACATCATCGTGCTCAAACGCTCCATGAGCCCCGGGTTTGCCGGCATCGACAACCCCCTCTTCTACAACGAGAAGACCTCCATGCTGTTCGCCGACGCCAAGGATGGCCTCAACCGCTTGATCGAAGCCGTCCAGGAGAACTGACGCGCACGGTCACTGAACGACCATGGCAGCCACGTTAACGCCACCATCGCAGCAGCAGAGGCCCAGAGCCCCGTTCCTGGTGCGTCGTGTTCCCTTCTTCTACGGCTGGACGATCGTCGGGCTGACGTTTACCACCAGCATGATTACGGCGGGCATCAGCGGCTACGGGCTGTCATTCTTCGTGGTGCCGATGAGTGAGGCGCTCGGCGTGACGAGAGCGGAGTTCTCGTCCATCACCCTCTTCCGTCTCGCGGCAATACCCATCGTTCCGATCCTGGGGATGCTTGTCGATAAACGAGAAGGGCCGCGGCTTGTGATTGTCATTGGCGCCGCGTCGGCCGGGCTTTCGCTCATCGCGTCGGCCTTCGTCCAAAACATGCTCCAGTTCTACCTGACGTTCGGCATCTTCTTCGGCGTTGCGATGGTGGCGATGGGCGGGCAGCTTGTCGGCCCTGCCGTTCTGGCCAAGTGGTTCGTCAAGCGGCGGGCGCGCGTGATGGCCATCAGCGCCATTGGCGTGTCAGGCGGTGGGTTCGTTATAGCGCCCATCGCCGGCCAGCTTGTTGAGAACTTCGGATGGCGAGACGCCTGGGTCGTCCTTGGCATCGGAATGATTCTCCTGATTGTCCCATTCGCGGCGCTCTTCATGAGGCGACAGCCGAGCGACGTCGGCCTCGTGCCGGACGGTATAACCCAAAGGGACACGCAACAGGAAGGAATGACTGCCGAAGAGGCCGCCGCGCTCTCGTCGGGCGAGCCATACGAGTACCCCTGGACAGTGCGCGAGGCGGCCGGAACAATGGCTTTCTGGATTCTGCTTGCCTCGCAAGTCCTGTTCCTGACGTCACTCATGCCAATGCTCTTTCACCAGGTTGCGTACATGCAGGACAAGGGGCTGAGCCTTGCCGATGCAACCCTTGCCGCAACCGTCCTGGCCGGATGCGCCATCCTCGGTAAAATCATCTATGGCCTGATCGTTGAGCGGTTTCATGTGAGATGGGTTTTGCCATTCTCGATGATGCCCGCCGGCCTTTCCGTTTTCCTGCTGGTGATTGGCACAAGCACGGAAATGGTGATGGTCTACGCAGTTGTTTGCGGTATCACGATGGGGGGCGTCATGCCGCTGATGAACGTGGCGCTTGCCCAGTACTTTGGGCGCGAGCACATGGGAGCGATCCGTGGTGCGTTCACGCCGCCCGCCAACATCGTCGGAGCGTTCAGCCCATTCGCCGTCGGTCTCATGTGGGAATACCTCGGCAACTATGATCTCGCGTTCATTCTCGTCGGAGCGGGGTGGTTCATCGCGGGATTCATCGTTCTGTTCGCGCCGGAACCGCAGACGCCGAGAGAGCCGGCGGCCTGAGACGGAAGGAGCGGCAACTCCGCCGCGTGTGAGCAAGCCGTGACCGCAGAGAACCCGTCCCAAACGCGCAAGGCCCCCTTCCCTGTCCGCAACATCCCCTTCTTCTATGGGTGGGTGATTCTCGGCATTACCTTCTCCAGCAACATGATCACGTCCGGGATCAACGGCTACGGCATCTCATTCTTCGTCGTGCCGATGAGCGATGCGCTTGGCGTGACCCGTGCCGAGTTCTCGGCAATCTCCCTGTTCCGCCTCGCCGCCATCCCCGTCATCCCCTTCATCGGGATGATGCTGGATAGGCAACAGGGGCCGCGAGCGGTCGTCACGATTGCCAGCATCCTGGCGGGACTCGCTCTCATCGCCACTGCTTTCGTTGAGGAGATGTGGCAGTTCTATCTCGTCTTCGGCATCATCTTCGGCGTCGTTGCAACCACAATGAACTGGCAGCTCCTGGGCGCGACCGTCCTGGCCAAGTGGTTTATCAGAATGCGGGGCCGCGCCTTTGCGATTAGCACTATCGGGATATCCCTCGGGGGATTTGTTATCGCGCCCATCGCCGGGCTGCTGATTGATGCCATCGGATGGCGTGGGGCATGGGCGGTTCTTGGCATTGGGATGCTGATCACCCTCGCGCCCGCCGCCTTGATCTTCATGAGACGCCAGCCGAGCGACGTGGGGCTCCTGCCGGACGGGCGGATTGTCGATGCCGCTCGTGATGATTCAGTGGAGAGCGAGCCCCAGCGTGACGCGACCTCGGCGGAACCGTATGAATACCCTTGGACGGTTCGCGAGGCCGTGCGAACGCCCGGGTTCTGGGCGGTACTGGCCGCGCAAGCCCTCGGCCAAGCCGGACTGTTCGGCGTCCTCTTCCACCAGGTGGCCTACATGCAGGACAAGGGGCTCAGCGTCGCCGAAGCGACGCTTGCCACAACGACTCTCGCGGGCGCCGCATTGGTGAGCAAGCTGTTTTACGGATTTCTCGCGGAACGGTTTGGCGCCCGGCTGGCCCTGGCGGCCGCAATGATCCCCACAGGGCTGTGCCTGCTGCTTCTGGTCGTTGGCGGCGGTCTTGAAATGGTGCTCGTCTATGCCGTGCTGTACGGTTTCACGATGGGTGGATTCATCCCGATGATCAACGTCGCGTTCGCGCAGTACTTCGGTCGCCAGAACATGGGCGCGATTCGTGGAGCCGCGGCCCCTCCGGCGAACGTCGCGGGCGCGGCCAGCCCGTTTGTGATTGGGCTGACGTGGCAATGGCTCGGCAACTATGACGTGTCATTCATGATGCTCTGCGCCATCTGGGCCGTCGGCGGATTAATCATACTGATGGCAGCGCAGCCACGGACGCCGACGCATGCTGCGGAAAGGCTATAATCTCTAACGTCGCCGCTACAGTACGTGAGCACAGTTTGACTGCAGAGAACCCGCCCCAGACTCGCAGGGCTCCATTTCCGGTTCGGAACATCCCATTCTTCTATGGATGGGTGATACTCGGCATCACATTTTTCTGCAACACCGTCACCGCTGGCATTGACGGCTATGCCATCTCCTTTTTCGTCGTGCCGATGAGCGAAGACCTCGGTGTCTCCCGCGCCGAATTCTCAGCTATCTCCCTCTTCCGCCTAATTGCGATACCCGCCGTCCCCGTCATTGGACTGCTGCTGGACATGCGCGGAGGACCGCGGCTTGTCGTCACGGTTGCCAGCATCGTTGCCGGGCTGGCGCTCATCGCCTCCTCGCTCACGCAAGAGGTCTGGCAGTTTTACCTGGCCTTTGGCGTCGTCTTTGGAATCGTCTCCGTCACGCTCAGTTGGCAGCTCCTGGGCGCGGCAATCCTGGCCAAGTGGTTCGTCCGGATGCGAGGGCGGGTCTTCGCCATCAGCACCATCGGAATCTCAACGGGCGGATTCGTCATCGCGCCTATCGCAGGCCTCCTTATTGATTCCATCGGATGGCGCGGCGCATGGCTCATCCTCGGCATCGGCATCCTGGTCACGCTCACTCCCTTTGCCGCCATGTTTATGAGACGACAGCCGAGCGACGTCAGCCTGCAGCCGGACGGAATCTCCGAAAGCGAGGCGACGGGGAATGCGGAGGCCGTGCAGGGCGATGTCGCTACACAGGATGAGCGGGCGTACGAATATCCATGGCGCGTACGGGAGGCCATCAGGACGGTCGCGTTCTGGGCGGTGCTTGCGGGACAGGCCCTGGGTCAAGCCGCGCTCTTTGGCGTCCTGTTCCACCAGGTCGCGTACATGCAGGACAAGGGGCTGAGCGTAACAGACGCGACGATTGTGGCGGCAGTGCTGGCGGGGTTCGCCATCCCGAGCAAGGTGATCTACGGCTTTCTTGCGGAGCGGTACACGCCGCAATGGGTGATGGCAGCGGTGATGATCCCTGCCGGCGCAAGCCTCATGCTGCTGGTGGTGGGGGCGGACCGGAATATTCTCATCGTGTATGCGATTCTCTACGGCCTGACGATGGGTGGATTCACACCGGTTATCAACGTCGTCCACGCGCACTTCTTTGGCCGCGAGCACATGGGCGCGATTCGCGGAGCCTCATCCCCCGTCGCAAGCGTCGCCGGGTCCGTGAGCCCGTTCATCGTCGCGTGGGCATGGCAGTGGTACGGCAACTACGACGTGTCATTCATCGCGATGGGCGTGGTGTGGGCCATCGGCGGCCTCCTCGTACTGGCAGTGAGACGCCCAAGAGCGCCGGTGGCTGTTGCCTCGTGACATCTAACCCGTCGTACCGCCTCCCTTGACCCATAATGTCCGCGTTCCAATACTGATATGGCGCTCTGCGCGAGCCGCGGAGGGGTGGCCGAGCGGACGAAGGCGGCAGTCTTGAAAACTGCTTTGCGGTAACCCTGCAACGCGGGTTCGAATCCCGCCCCCTCCGCTTTTTCTAAAGTTCGCGTTCCGGCATTGATTTGCCAGTACGTTTGACTTCCGCGTTCCAGTCTGAATCCTGCTTGCGCCGCGTTGCAGTCCTGTATGACACTACTCGTGAAAGAACTCACAGGGTGGGGGGCCTTACTCTATGAAGATTCACGAATATCAGGCAAAAGAAGTACTCAAGTCGTTTGGCGTTGCCGTCCCGAATGGGCGCGTTGCCACAACTGCCGATGAAGCCCGCGCCATCGCGGAAGAACTCGGCGGCAGGGCCGTTGTCAAGGCGCAGGTTCACGCCGGAGGACGCGGCAAGGCGGGCGGCGTCAAAGTGGTTGCCAACCCGGATGAGGCGGCCGAGTTTGCCGCCGGTCTGCTTGGCTCCAACCTCATCACTGCCCAGACCGGCCCGCAGGGTGTGCCCGTCAACACAGTCCTTGTCGAGGAGCCCGTCGATATTGCGCAGGAACTGTATCTGAGCGTGACGGTGGACGGCGCGGCAAAATCGCCCGTCATCATCGCCTCCGCCGCAGGCGGCATGGAGATTGAGGAGATCGCCGAAGAATCGCCTGAGAAGATCACGCAGGTGCATATCGACCCGCTCATCGGCTACCAGCCGTTCGTCGGGCGTCGCGTGGCCGCGGCGCTGGAGTTGGATGCGGCCTTGGCCCGTCCGTTTGGCGCGCTGCTTGGCGGCATCGTCAATGCCTTCCAGAACAAGGACCTCAACCTGGTCGAGATCAATCCACTCGTCGTCACCGGCGACGGCAGCCTGCTCGCCGCCGACGGCAAGATCGACACGGATGAGAACAGCCACTTCCGCCATCGCGACCTCGCAGAGCTGCGCGACGCGGACCAGGAAGACCCGCTTGAGCGGAACGCCAATGATAAGGGCGTGCAGTACGTCAAGCTGGATGGAGATGTCGGCTGCATGGTGAACGGCGCCGGCCTTGCGATGGCCACGATGGATGTCATCGCGCAGGTCGGACACGCGCCCGCCAACTTCCTTGACGTTGGCGGCGGCGGTACCGAAGAGCAGGTTGCGGAGGCGTTCAAGATCATCGTCTCAGACCCTGATGTAAAGAAGGTTCTCATCAACGTCTTTGGCGGCATCCTGCGCTGCGACGTTCTCGCGAATGGCATCGTTTCCGCCTACAAGGAAGTTGATGTCAACGTGCCGATCATCGTCCGCATGACGGGCACGAACGCTGAGGAGGGCGCGGAGATTCTGCGCAACTCTGACATCACCGTCGCCGTGGCAGCCGATCTCAACGACGCGGCCACCAAAGTCGCGGAGATCAACTAGTTCCGCAATTCAACCGGGAAACTGATAACACTTCGAGAGGAAACACCTAGATGAGCATTCTTGTTGGCGAAGACACCCGCGTGCTGGTACAGGGCATGAGCGGCCGTGAAGGAACGTTCCAGACCGAGCGGTGCATCGCCTTTGGCACCAACGTCGTGGCCGGCGTCACGCCCGGGCGCGGCGGTACCACCCACATTGACCGACCTATGTACGACTCCGTTGCCGAGGCCGTTGAGCAGGAGGGCGCAAACGTTTCCCTTATCTTCGTGCCTGCCGCGTTTGCAACGGACGCGCTGCTTGAGGCTGCGGAGGGCGGCGTCGATCTCATCGTCTGCATCACGGACGGCCTGCCAACGCTGGACATGGCGCAGGTGGCGCAGTACCTGACCAAGAAGGGCGTGTGGCTTATCGGTCCCAACTGCCCGGGCCTGACCTCTGTGGCGGAGAAGCAAAAGGTCGGCATCATCCCCGGCAACATCCACGCGGAGGGCCGCATCGGCGTCGTCTCCCGTTCCGGCACGCTGACGTATGAGGCCGTTTCGCAGCTGACGGCGCTGGGCATCGGGCAGTCCACATGCGTCGGTGTCGGAGGCGACCCCATAATCGGCATGCGCCACCGGGACATCCTCGAGCTGTTCGAGAACGACCCTGACACAGACGCGGTCGTGCTCATCGGTGAGATTGGCGGCACGGCGGAGCAGGAAGCCGCGGATTACATCAAGAACCACATGAGCAAGCCGGTGACGGGATTCATCGCAGGCGCGACAGCCCCTCCCGGACGCCGCATGGGTCACGCGGGCGCAATCATCACGGGAAAGGCGGCGACGGCGGAGGCCAAGAAAGAAGCCCTGCGAGACGCCGGCTGCTACGTGGCGGACAGCCCCGGACAGATCGGCATCACCGTGCAGCGGATGCTGGCGGAGCGGAGAATATCCGCCTGATTTGCCAACACTGCTAACGTGAGCATACTGGTATTCGTTACTTGATTCACAAACACGCCTGTTTCTCTCGGGGAGTCTTGTCCGGATGCTTCTGACCCGCCTTGCGTTCTTGCTGCGGCTTGTCTTCATGCCGTTCAGGGCGGTGATTGCGTTCGTTGAGACGGTATTCGAGCGTTTCGGGATGATTCCTACGCGCCTTGCCCTGCGCGTCCGGATTGTCACGATCATCCTCCTCGTCGCCCTCATCGCCACCGGTATCTGGTCGTACACACGCCTGCAAGTGGAGTTCCTGCCGTCCGTCGATTTCCCCTTGGTTACGGTCGTCACGTTCTATCCCGGGGCCAGCCCCGAGACGGTCTTGGAGGACGTAACCGTTCCGATTGAACAAATCCTGCTGGAACAGGAGAACGTGAACCTCGTTCAGTCCTCGTCATCGCTGAATCTGTCCGTCGCCTTTGCCGAGTTCGAGTTTGGTTCCGACACGGTAGCGATTGAGCGGGCAGTGCAGGAGGCGGTAGACAGACTTGAGTTTCCTCCAACCGTTGCCGAGCCGAATGTCGGCAGGCTGAACTTCCAGCAGTTCCCCGTCTTGCAGGTGTCTGTACGGAGCAATCAGCCGCCTGAAGAACTGAAGGCGATGGTTGAGCGCGACATTCTCCCCCGCCTGCGTGAGGTTCCGGGCGTCAATAGCGCGGATATCCCCGCCAACGCCGGCGGAGAGGGCGTCATCAACCGCACGAACGGCCTGCCCAGCCTGACCATCGGCGTCGTCAAAGGCCCGGATGACAACACCGTTGAGGTGACGAATGCCGCCCTCGCGGAACTCGACGACATAAAGACAGGGCTACCGCCGGATGTCGAGTTCACCGTCACTGAGAACCAGGGCCCGGAGATTCAGGACTCCATCGATACTCTGGGCAGAGAGGTGGCGCTTGGCGCAGTGCTGGCCATCCTCGTGATCCTGGGATTCCTGCTCAGCGTCCGCCCTACTTTTGTCACGGGCATCTCGATTCCCGCCAGCCTGCTCATCGGCATCATCGTCATGAACCTGCAGGGCATGAGCCTCAACCTTGTGACGTTAGGCGGACTTGCCATCGCGGCGGGGCGCGTCGTGGACGACTCCATCGTAGTCATGGAGAACATCTACCGCCATATACAGGATGGGGAGGACCGGCTCCACGCCGCGTATGAGGGCACAAAAGAAGTAGCCCTCCCAATCACAATCGCCACAATGACTACAATTGCCGTCTTCGCTCCACTGGGGTTCATTGGAGGCATCGTCAGTGAATTCTTCCTCCCGTTTGCCCTCGTCATCACGTTCGCCCTGCTCGCTTCTCTGGCCGTCGCCCTGACCGCCGTGCCTGCATTGGCCAGCTTCTTGATCAGGCGGCACTCATCGGACACGGCAGAAGAAGTGCTTTCGCGGCGCATCGTGCGCTTCTACACGCCGATAGTCACGTGGGCGCTTGGCCACCGGCTCTACACAATCA
>VXMO01000003.1 GCA_009841045.1 Dehalococcoidia bacterium | reverse complement strand
ACCAAAAAGACCTTACCACCACTAAAAACATGTTACCACTAGCTGCCTCTCCGGCGGCGGGGGTCCGCCCCGTCCCCCAACGGGGGCTGGCGGCTGTTCCTGTACTGTCGTTGTAGCTGTTCTTACGCCGCCATGCCGCAGGTGCCGGGGTTGAGGGGGCACGTGGTGCAGTTGGCAGCCGACGCGGTGTGCAACTCCATTGTGCGTTTCGAGGGCTGGGCGGCCTTTGCGGGCTGCTCCTGGAAGAGTGGCATCTCGGCCTGCTTGGCGGGTGACGGTTTGTGGCCCGGGAAGCGCAGGAACGGGAGGGCGCGCTTCATCACGACACCCATCGCCTTGAGTTCCCTGCTCTGCGTGATGGAGTGCTCGCGTCGCTGCCCGATGATGCGGCTGGCCGCCAATGGACCAACCCCCGGGACGCGCAGCAGTTCTTGCTCGGTCGCCTGATTAACATCAACCGGAAAGCGCTCGTAGTTGGTCATCGCAATCATCAGCTTCGGGTCGGTGCGCGTATCCAGGAAGCCGTCTTCGCTGAAGGCGGGGCGCAGTTCCTCAGAGTCGTAGCCGTAGATGCGTGAGAGCCAATCCATCTGGTAGAGGCGATGCTCCCGCGCGGGCGGCGTTGCGGGGTGTTCTTCAAGCGGTGTGTACTGCACAGGGCGAAACGCGGAGTAGTAGACGCGCTTGAATCCGTAGTTCCCGTAGAGGCTCGTCATCCGCTCATAGATGTCCCAGTCCGACTCATCTGCCGCGCCCACAACCATCTGCGTGGCCTGGCCGACCGCGCCACCATAATTCTCCTGCATAAGATCGCTGATACGCCCCATCGGCTCGATGATGCCCTTGTCGAAGTCCTTCATCTTGCTGACTTTGCGGAGGTGCTCAGCAGAGGGCGACTCGATATTGATGGAGAGGCGCGCGCCGAGCCGCTGACTCGCCTCCAAGAGAGAGTCGTCATTGGTGCCAGGCATCACCTTGAGATGGATGTAGCCACGGAATCCGTATCGCGAGCGGACGGCATCGACCACATCAAGCAGCCTCTCCTGCGTGGCGTTGGGGTTCTTGAAGATCCCTGAGCTGAGGAAGAGTCCGTCCACCATGTGGCGTTGGTGCATCTCATTGAATAGCCGCGCGAGCTCATCCACCTTGAAGCCGTATCGCCTGCGCGGGACCCAGTGGGAATTGGGGCAGTAGTGGCAGTCCATGATGCAGTGGTCGGTGAACATCACACGCATCAGTGAGATGCGTTTGCCATTCGGCATGGCGGCCTTGTAGACGCCGGCGTGGGGAGTTACGCCGCCGCGCGGGCCCACACGCTCGTTGCCATTGCTCAGGCGCGCGGTTCCGTCCGAACGCTCGGCTGGCGACAGGATGTCATCCGTTGCCATACCGCCGAGGTGACGGAGCTTCTCATAGACATCCGGAGTGCTTTTGATGAGCATGGTGGGCCTCCTTTATGAAACATTTGTTCTTATCTTAGCAGGCCCGAATGGTGTGTCAAGGGGTGGAGAGCAGGTTTTTCTCGATCCCGCTCATGCCCTTCGACAAGCTCAGGGTGAGCGGGTAGCTGCGCTACGGCTTAAGTTCGCGGTCTTGCCTTGTCTCAAGAAGAAGCAGGCTTGCCGCGTTCCGGCCTGTTTGCCAAATGAGTCCTCTAGATTCTTCGCTGCGCTCAGAATGACAATCCAGATGGATTCCGGCTTTCGCCGGAATGAGGGGAGAGCTAGGGACGGAGGGTGTAGAGCCAGCCTTCGTCGTGGGCGAAGCCCTGCTGTGCAGCGTCGGGTTGGTTGTAGGCTTCGGGGTTGCGGTGCCACTGGAGCGCGCCTGCAAGATTGACGACGGCGTCGAGGCAGTCGGCGTTGGCGCGGCAGGCAAGGCGGACGTGCTCAGGGAGTGGCGAGCCGATCCATTCTTCAAGCCGGGAGAGGATTTCATGGCGGCGACGGAGGTTTTTGTCGCCGTTCTTGTACCCGACGCCCGAATCACCACGGGCGCGCAGGAGCTGGCCCGGCATCAGTTCCACGAGAGTTACTTGCCAGCGCGAGGAATTGGCGGGGAGAGGCGGGATGCTGAACCGACCGCGGGCGCGTGCGAGGAGACGGCCAAGCATGGCCATGCCGTGATAGGTCATCGGCACCATATTGGGGTTAGTGACGTGGAGAGGGGAAAAGGCGGGGGCTACATCGCTGGCGCGGCGAGGTTCGCCATATGCAGCAACGTATTCTCGCGCCACCTCTTCAAAGTCGGCCTGAGGCGTGGTGGACATGCGATCGCAGGAGTCCATGAGACCTTCGCCCCACCTGATGAATCCCTGCTTGACGGCAAATTCGGCGGGGAGGCCGAAGGGGAAATCCAGCGTGGCGACAGCGGGGCCCTCAATGGTCAGCAACAACTGTTCGAGGTCGGAGCGTCGAATAGGGAACGGGGTTTGCCATTCGATGCGGCCACCATCACCAACGGTGGCCATGGCAATCCACGTGGCGTTATCAGCCTGTGAGCCGCTGAAGTCTACGCCGATGAGGGTTGTCATCTGCTCGACACCTGTGCCCGTTGGCTTTCCCTTATCTCAGGGCGTCGGCGGCTACCAGTTCTTGGGTCTCCTCCTGGCCGATGCCAAGGATCTCCGTGAGGATGGCGTCTGTATGCTCGTTGAGCATCGGCGCGCGACGCAGTTCACCTGCATACTCGCCGTTCACCTGCCACGGCACCCTGGCAGTACGACGCGGACCGGCCTCGGGGTGGTCGATCGTGGCAAAGAAGCCGCGCGCCTGTTGGTGCGGGTGCTCAACAACCTCCAGCGGGTCGAGGATGGGAGCGGCGGACACCCCTGCGGCGGCCAGTTGGTCAGCCGTCTCATACTTGTCACGTGATGACACCCAGGCCGCGATAATCTCGTCCAGGGCAGCCTCGTTCTGCTTGCGGGATCCAGGCGTGGCAAAGCGGTCATCATGGGCAAGGCCGTCGATGATGCTGCACAAGCCGGTCCATTCGGCGTCGGTCCGGGCCGTAATGGCGATCCACTGATCATCGCCGCTCGTCGCATAGACGTTGTGCGGAGCATGGAGGGGATGATGCGAGCCGTCGCGAATGGGTTCGTAGCTGCCCGTGGCGCGAGCAACCATCGGCTCGGTGATGAGCGTCATCAGGGCTTCGGTCATCGCGACGTCTACGTGGTGCCCCATACCGGTGCGCTTGCGGTCGTGGAGGGCCGTCAGTGTGGCCATGGTGGCGTACGTGGCGGACACAACGTCCGGGAAGTAGGAGCCGAGCAACCGGCGGTGTCCGTCGGTGTAGCCGGTGACATCCGCAAGGCCGCAGAAGGCGTTAATGATGCTGTGGAGGCCGCTGTAGTCCTTGAGCGGGCCGCTTCTGCCAAACGCCGCGACGGACGTGTAGATGACGCGGGGGTTGAGGGGCGCGATGTCCGCATAGCCGAGGCCCCACCGTTCCATCAGGCCTGTCGAGAAGTTTTCAAGCACGATGTCTGCAGTGGCGCAAAGCCTACGGGCAACGTCCCTGCCCTCCTCAGTGCGAAGATTGATCGGGATGGCGCGCTTGCCCATGCTGAGCGTGTTGTATGCGCCCGCGCGGTTCATGCCCGGGACCTGGGCGGCGAACGGCGGGGAGTTGCGGAAGTCGGCAGGGTTCTCGCGGCTTTCAACCTGGATAACATCCGCGCCGAGGGCGGCCAGCCACTTGGCACAGTACGGTATGGCGATGTACTGGCCGAAGTCTACGACGCGGAGGCCCTTGAGCGGAAGGCTGGGTGTCGAGGCTGCGCGCAGCGCTGCCGCGCCATTGACTGACGTTGGCGCGGGGACGGAACCATCTGCTTCCGGTTTGCCGTCCTCGTTCCGGGGATAGCCGGTCAGGATAAACGGCGCGCCGGTGAACGGGATTTTTTGACCATCTTGCGTCTTTACGTTCCGCACATAGCGTCGCGCCTTGACGTGCTCATGCTCAATGACCTCTTCAAGCGACGTTGCCCAGAATGCAGGGATGTTGCGGGCCTGCAGCTCGGTGGTGATTTCCTCGCCGGTGTACTCCATCGTCCAGTTGGTCATAAGCACGCTGACTGCGTCCCAGTTCATGGCGCGCTTGGTGCCGTCGTCGAAGTCCTCGGTGTATGCCCATTCGGGGCTGCCCATCACCTCTGCGAACTGTTCCCAGTGGCGGGGGCTCATGGCGACGATGACGATGTAGCCGTCCTTGCACGGGATGTAGCAGTTCGGCTGCCGCGCAAGCACGTTGGGGCCGCGATCAAGCACGTATTCCAGATACTCGCGCTGTGTGACCGGATGGTAATTGAGCGCCGTGATGGCCTCCAGTTCAGAGACCTCGATGCGAGTGCCGGTGACCCCGGGCCCTGTGCCATTGCCGCTGCCGGAGTCCGCGTAAAGCGTGGCAAGGGTTCCTACGACGCTGACTGCCCCCGCCATCAATGATGGGACGGATGCGCCGGTGGGCATAAGTGGCGGTTCATTCGGCAGGTCATAGGTTGTGTCGGGCGGGCCGGGAGTTGTCCACGCCATGCCGCAGAGCGCCCATGTCGCGAGGTCGCTTGGCGGCAGATCAGCCAGCGGGCCGTCCGAGCCGTATGGCGTGAGAGAAACGACTGTCAGATGGGGGTAGCGGGCGTGGACGGCGTCCCAATCAAGGAATGGGGCATCGCCATCGAACATCCCGGAGTCCTCGATGAGGACGTCCTGATCGTTCAGGATTTCTAGAAGGGATTCCGGGGTAACGTTATCGGCGTCTGTATCCGAACGGTGGGCCTTATTGGCGTTCAGAGAGCGATGGAGGAGGGGATCCCATTCAGGCATCTCCCGTCCCTTGAGGCGGACATAGAGGTTCCTCATACGGCGGACGCGATCGACATCCGCGCCGAGCTCACCCAGGAGGCGGGCGGCGTAGGCTCCTGCAAGCGAGGCCGTAACGTCAACGACTCGCAGATGTGACAGTGGACCTGACATGAGCGCCCCCTTTGGCCGATTCGTCGACCTACCCTACTGAACGATAAATATACCTACCGTCACCTCCAGATGCCACAATCTGACCGTTTTCAGCGATAGTTTTTCCGCGGACGAGGGTGCGGACCGGCCAGCCGGTATACGACATTCCCTCGTAGATTGAGTAGTCGGCGCGGCCCTGCAGGCCGGCGGCGGTTACTGTTCGGGTTTCGTCCATATCAACGATGGCAATGTCGGCATCCGCGCCGACCTGCAACGAGCCCTTTTGCGGCCACATTCCGAAGATGCGGGCGGCGTTGGCGGACGTGACTTCAGCGACACGCTCAAGGGGCAGGCCACGCTCCTGTACACCATGCTGGAGCATGACGGGAAGGAGCATGGGCATGTTGGGCTGGCCGGGTGAGGCGCTCCAGATTGTACCCTGCTTGCGGTCCCCAAGGCGGGCGGCGTGGTCGGAGCCGATGGTATCAACCGTGCCATCGGCGATGGCCTCCCACAGCGCAGCCTGATCTTCAGGGCTGCGGAGGGGCGGGTTCTGTTTGCCAAACGTGCCGACGGGCGATTCATAGGTATGGGAGAGGTAGTGGGGACACGTTTCGACGTAGGCGCTGCCGCCATCACGGCGGAATGCCCGGGCTGCCTCGAGGGTTTCGGCGGAAGTTGTGTGGACGATGTACGGGGGAGATGCAGTCTCTCGGCCAAAGAGCATGGCGCGGACGGCGGCCTCCGCCTCCGTGAAGGGTGGACGCGACTCATGCCATGCCTTGAGGTCATCACGGCCTGATTCTTCGAGTCGCTTGCGGATTCTCCACACAACCTCGATGTTCTCGGAATGGACGCAGAGGACAGAGCCCGGACGCTGCCCAAGCTTTTCAAAGATCTCATACATGAGGCCATCGTCGATGGGCGGCAGGCCGATGTACGCGCCCTCCTCTCCACGGAAGCTCATGAAGAACTTGAAGCTACCGACGCCGAACTCATCGATGTACTTGTCGATTTCCGCGAGCTGCTCGGGGGTAGAGATGATGGCATGGAAAGCATAGTCAATCACGCTCTGGGCGTCGCCCAATTCACGGTATTGCCTGTAGTTCTCTTCGTAGGGGTCATTGGACATCAGGAAGTGGATAAGGGTGGTGATACCGTGCAGCGCGGCGGCGCGCGTCTCAATCTCAAAGGCCGTTTCAGGCTCGCCGAGATTCAGGTGGACGTGCGGATCAATGACCCCGGGGAGGACGACGCGTCCGGTGGCGTCAATAATCTCATTGGCCTCGGCGTCCGTACCGGGTTCAAGATGAGCGGCGATGTGGCCGTCCGTGACTGCGAGATCAAGGCGGCGAACACCGCCGCCGTATGGGAGGACAACGTCCGCGCCGCGAATGAGTGTATCGAATGGCATATTGGTCTCCGTTCGGGTGAATTCCTATAGGGAAATCATATGGGATTCGGGGTGAGACGGCGCGTTGTCTTGCGCAAATGAGACTCAGGTTGCCGTCCCGTATCAAATGCGGGGCAGGCTCTTCGTGGGAATGAAAGAGAAGCCTATGGGACATCCATGTTGCGGAGTTGGATGAGCGTGAGGGCGAGGAACACGATCATCACAGTGGCGGCCCCTCCGAACACAAACTGGAGTTGAATTGCGGTCGCGCCAACGTCGCCAATGGCAGTCAAAGATTCTCCGCCCACTTCTGACATCGTGATCAGGCTATAGCTACGGATGCTTAGGTACCGGATGCCGTCAAAGATGCCGGCCGCGAATCCCTCCCACACAACGACGTACACGATTGCCAGACCGAGAGCTTGCGAGGAAATAAGCCCAAGCCACATGAAGACGGCGGAATAGGCAAGCACGCCGACCACGAGTCCGGTCAGCACACCAAGAATGGGTCTGATCACCTCGTCGTAGTTGCTAACGCTGCCGATGTCCTGCGCGAACGCCACGCCCGCCATCACCACACCAAATACAACTAGCGGCGCAAGGCCGAGAATCACGACCGCAAGGTACTTGGCAGCGACAATCTGCCAACGAGCAACGGGCCTCAGAAGGATGAAAGACAACGTCCGATCCTCTACGTCGTCGCCCAGGGCCGTTGTCGCGAGAATAGCGACAACAAGGGGCAGCACCGCGGCGACGAGCAGGAGATCAAAGAGGCCGATGATTTGGTTTGTGTAGTCATCCGTGAGATAGCGAACCAGAATCGCCATGCCGACAGGGGCGGCGGCGAACAGCAGCAGGATCACCTGGCGGCGCACGCCGGTCAGTTGGCGGAGCGTGAGTGAAAAGACAGTCAGCATATCCTAGCGCTCCACAATGTAGGTGAATACGCTCTCAAGCGATTCATCCTGAGGTTCTACCGTCTGCAGAATCGCACCGGTGTCTCGCGCAACAGTCGCAATCTGTATCTGCAGCGCAGGCAGATCATGCGTCAGCAGCAGGATAGATCCGTCATCCTCAATCGTGACAGAGGTCACGGCCTCGTTGCCGATGAGCCCGCCTGCAAGCGCGCGCTGATTCGTCGAGGTGACACGAATCCTGTACGGTCTGTCATCCAGGAGTTCACGAATGGAGCGGAAGTCTCCAGACGCTGCGAGCTTGCCGCTCACCATCAGGACGATGTTGTCAGCAAGGGTTTCCACTTCTTCGAGGATGTGTGAGGAGACGATGATGGTGCGGCCTTCGGCGGCCAGCCTGCGGGCAAGATCGTGGAACTCCAGGCGCTGGCGTGGATCGGTGCCGTTCAGCGGCTCGTCCAGGACAAGAACGGGGGGATCGTGGACCAGAGTGGCGGCGAGGCGCATGCGCTGGCGCATCCCGCGGGAATAGGTGGACAGGCGGCGATCCTGAGCATCGGTCATGTTGACTGACTCAATCGCCTTCTGTACGGCATCGGGAATGTCGTCCAGCTTGTGCATGCGGGCCGAGAACTCAACGAATTCACGACCAGTGTAGAAATCATAGACGGCTTGATGCTCAGTCATAACGCCAATCTGCCGGTAGAGCTGTGTATCGCCACGCGCGGGCTGTCCAAGCACAGTGATTGTGCCGCGGGACGTTGCGGACAGGCCGGTCATCATGTGGAGAAGAGTAGTCTTGCCCGCGCCGTTCGGACCAAGAAGCCCCGTGATGCCGGGGCCAATCTCCAGCGAGACCTCATTGACCGCAACGACGTTGCCAAACCACTTGGAGACGTTATCGACCCGTATGGTCGGCTCCGGGCCGTTGTGCGCGTTCGCTGTCTGCATGGTCGTTTCGGGCGTGGTCATGTGGTGTACCTCCGATACCGCGCCCACATGAAGAACACCGGCAACAGGATCCAAGCGGCATAGGCGATGATCGCGTAGTAGTCGGGATGCCTGGAGACCAGTTGACGGTACGTGTTCGACTGAACGTCCTCGAAAAGCAGGTCCGTTATGAATACCGTTGCGCCGGTTGGATCTGCAAACACGACCCATTGACCGATATCCGGATCAAGGATCGGTTCAGGTCCAGAACCAAACTCAGTGGATTCAAACGTCGTTACGCTGCCGCCCTGCAGCGCCTGTTCGACCTCGTCGGGAGACATCAGGTACTGACGCGCTTCTCCTGATTCAAGCTCCACGGTGAACCTGGTTTCGGCTTCACCTGGCAGCGACCGTGTCGCGTCAACGAATTGATCGGCAACGGCCAACTCTTCTTCAGTGATGGGTCGTGTCGTGGTGGTGGTCGACCCGCCGAAATCAATGGGTTCCGTCAGGAATCCAATCGCCGCGCTGATCACGAGCGCTCCGCCAATGACGACTGCGGCGGCATAGGCGCGACGTGGTGTAAACGCAGCGATGCCGAGCGGAACTGCCGTCAAGAACGCGCCAATAGCCGCGGCGCCCAGCATGACTCCGAAATACTCTCGCCAGGTACCCTGCAATTCCTGCCACGCGTTGCCGGACAGCAGCACGTACCCGGTGAGGAGAAGCAGTGGCCCCAGCGCGACAATAATCGTGGTGACAACGAAGAACGCCAGCCATCTCGCAGCCAGATAGTCAGCTATCACCGCAGGTCTAACGAGATACAGGCTGAGCACGTTGTCCCGTCGGTCGGGAATCAGCAGGTTCGGAGCCATGATTCCAGCCAGTATCAACATGAGCAGCGCGGTGATGGGAAAATAGTCGCCCAATTCGACGGGCCGACTCTCAACGCCAAGCAGTGAGCCGGTAAGAACGGCGATTGTCAGGATGATTGCCGCAGGCACAACGGATGTGAGGAGCAAGAGCACCGGCAAGACCTTGGCGCGGCCGCCTCGGCCCAGCCCGAGTGTCTGGCGTACTCCTGCCGTGAACAGCGCAATGCGGGCACGGTTGCGGCCCTGTCGTGGACCGTCGTACCGCTGGTACCCGATGTCAAAGATTTGGCCTGCAGGACGCGATTCCATCGTGGTCTACTCTTCCGGGCCATCCCGGAATATCTCCGTCAGCATGCGGCGGCGGAATGCCATGCGGCGCAGGGGAGCCTGGGCCTTGATCAGAGCATCCTGGATAGCCGCAAGATGTTCGCCGCTCTCATGCGCAACCAGAACGGAATTGCCGTCTCGGCCGGCCTCTATCCCACTGGACGCCAGCGCCGCGATCAGTTCGTCATGTCGCGCGTCAACCTCAACCGCGAGGATGTCCGTGTTCTCCGTGAAACCGGTGACGCTGCCCTGTTGGGTTACGCGGCCCGCCTCAAGGACGATGATGTTGTCGCAGGTGCGCTCTACCTCTCCCATCAGGTGCGACGAAAAGACGATGCTGATACCGAAGTCGCGGCCCGTGCGCCGGACGAGATCCAACATCTCGTCGCGGCCCCCGGGGTCCAGTCCCGCCGTCGGCTCATCAAGCAGAACAAGTCGCGGATCATGGACGATGGCCTGCGCGAGTTTGACGCGCTGCTTCATGCCGGTGGAGTACTCGCCAATACTCCGGTAGCGGGCCTCATCGAGACCAACGTGGCGCATGGTATCGGCTGCACGGGTGCGCGCCTGCGCAGGCGGCAGGCCGCTGACCTGCGCCATGTGCGTGAGGAATTCGGATGCGTTTACGGACGTGGGGAGGCAGTCATGCTCCGGCATGTAGCCGATGAGTGAACGCGCATTGACATCACGGTAGGGCTGTGCGCCCATGACCTGGGCCGCGCCCTGCGTTGGCTGGAGCAGGCCGAGAAAGAGCTTGATGGCGGTGCTCTTGCCAGCGCCGTTGGGCCCCAGGAGACCCGTAATTCCATCACCGACGGTGAAAGTGACGTTGTCGAGGGCGAGGACTCTACCGTAACGCTTCGTGAGATTGGTCGCTTCTAACAGGGGGGGTGCTTGCATACTGCAAGGATAGCGGATAAACCAGAATTATGCGCCCCTAACCAGTCTCCTCTTCAAGCTGCTGCCATGCCGCGAGGCCGAGGATTTCATTACGGTCCCCGAGAGGCATGACGCGGTCGGCAAGGTTGACGTTGCTGCCCTGTTCTTGAAGGGCACTCAGGCTGTCCTGCACAGCCTTTGCGGCGGAGCCGATGGCGAGTCCGGAGTAGCCGATAAGTTTGTAGCCCATATCTGCAAGTTGGGATGCAGTAAGGAGCGGGGTTTTTCCTCCCTCCGTCAGCACAACCATGAATTTCCCCTGGCCGACCAGTTTCGGGAATTGTTCCAGTTCCTGCACCGTGCTCGGCCCGGCGAAAAAGGCCATGTCGGCACCCGCGTCAAGATAGGCACGGGCACGCTTTGCCGCGCCTTCGACTCCTTCACTCTCGACAGCATCTGTGCGGGCGATAATGACGAAATCGTTGTCCTGTCGAGCGCCAAGCGCGGCTTTCAGTTTACCGAGCATCGTCTCCGTTGGGATGACGGTTGTTCCTGCCAAGTGCGCGCAGCGTTTGGGGTCTTCCTGGTCTTCCATGAACAATCCCGCCAGGCCGGCGTCCTCCATCGCACGTACCGTGTGGGCAGCTTGCAGCGGTCCACCGTAGCCGGTGTCGGCATCGGCGATGACGGGGATGTTGACGGCGGCGGCGATACGGCGCGCCTGCCCTACAACGTCCTCGCGTGAAAGGAGCCCAACGTCGGGCAGGCCAAAGGCGGATGCAGCGACGGACGAGCCGCTGATTCCTGCGGCGGGAAACCCGGCGGCCTCTATCAGCTTGGCGGAGAAGGCGTCATAGGCGAATGGGACAACGAGGGGAGACTGGACGTTTAGGAGGCTGCGCAATTGTGCTGGCTTGGTAGTCATGATCTAGATTCCCGCTTTCGCGGGAATGGCGGACGGGGGCGGGAATGGCATCACACGGTGGGGGCGC
>VXMO01000025.1 GCA_009841045.1 Dehalococcoidia bacterium | reverse complement strand
GCTCTACACAATCATCGGCGCAATCGTCCTGTTCGTGGGCAGCATGTCACTGTTGGCCAACATTCCCATTGGGTTCCTGCCGGGCGGTGTCCAGAACCTCCTGAGCATTGAGATTGAAGCGCCCCCAACCACGCGACCGGACATCGTTGCCGAGTATCTGGATGAGGCCGAAGATCGGCTTGAAGAGCTGCGAGTCGCGGGCGATATCGAGGTCTATACGTCCTCGGTCGGCGGCGGTTTCGCGTTCGGCGGCCCGGGTGGCGGCCTTACAACGATCAACATGACGGCACGGCTGACTGAGGACACGGATGCGACGGAGATATCTGATTTGCTCCGCCGCGACCTTGCAGGGCCCGGACGGACGGTATTCATTCAATTGGCACAGGGTGGAGGCCCGCCAGCGGGGGACCTTGAGGTCCGACTGATCGGTGAGGACTACACAAGCCTTATCCAGGCCTCAGACAGCCTGATCGGCCCGATCAGCGAGATCGATGGCGTCATCAACATACGCTCCGATGCTATTGATGTCAGAGACGCCGGGCCGTTCGGCGGTGCGGCCATCCCCATCACCCGTGTCGACGGGCGACGCACGGTCACGATCTCCGGCGTCATCACCGCCCAGGACAACCGCGCCGTGAGCGCGGAGATTGACCGTATCGTTGCCGAAGTTGGCCTGCCGACGGGCGTCGAGCGTGAGACCGGCGGGGTTTTTGCCGACATCCAGGAAGTCTTCACCCAGATGATCATTGCCATGGGCATCGGCGCGGTGCTGGTCTACGCCGTGATGTTCATCGCGCAGCGGTCGTTCATCACGCCCATGATTATTCTTTTCGCCGTTCCGCTCGCGTTCACGGGCGCTGTCACCGCCCTCTTTATCACCGGACGGGCATTGAGCCTGCCCGGGCTGATGGGACTGCTGATGCTGATTGGCCTGGTGGTCACGAACGCCGTCGTGCTGATTGCCTTTGTGGACCAACTGCGCGGGCGCGGCGCGCGCATACGAGACGCGCTTATCCAGGGCGGGCAGGCGCGCATCCGCCCCATCCTGATGACGGCGTTGACGACGAGCTTTGTGCTCCTGCCGCTCGCGCTTGAGGAGGGTCAGACCGGTGGCATCATCGGCGCGGAGCTTGCGACTGTGATCATCGGCGGCCTGATGACCTCCACCGTGCTAACGCTTGTTGTAATCCCCGTCGTCTACCGCCTGCTACGTCGGGAGAATCGGGAGTTACCCGGCACGCCACCCACACGCAGCCCAAGCGCCGCCCCCGCCGGCGGTGGAGAGTAGCACTACTCACCCCTCGCCGAACAGCCCGCTCTCCATGACTTCAGAGTCGGAAACCGGCGGTATCAACCGAGCGTAGACCTCACGCGGCGCGAGGCGACGGCGTAGCCGGACGGGCAGCAACTCCCATCGCCTCATCCACCACGCCCCCTCCTTGAGCGCGGTCGTGTAGCATCTCGCCGCCTCCAAACGGCGCTTAAGAACGCTGCGCACATCCACGATTGTTGTCGGACGCTGAGACTCCTGCGCGATTCGCATGGCGTCACGCACGTCGCCCAGGTTCTTGCGCCGCGTCAACCGCCCGATGCGCAGGCCCGCTGCGAGTAGGCGTCGACCAAAGACGGCAGCATAGAGACGGGGCGCGGAGACGCCCGTCATCGATCCCACGGCTTGCAGAGTGGCCGCGCCCATGAGGATATGGTCCAGGTGTCCTGTGGCTCCCGTCGCGTCGAAGGTGATAACGACGTCGGGGCGGAGCCCGCGCAGTTCGGCGCGAATCGCGTTTGCGAGGAGGGGGAGGCCCCCCGCTTGCGCGGGAGATTCGGAGTGGTCAGGGGATGAGAGAAACGTGTTGGCGGTAATGCCAAGAGTGTTGGAGGCGGCTGCGAGCTCAGAGAGGCGCTCGGGTGACGGCCTCCCGTCCGGCTCAGAGCCGAAAGGTCCGTATATGACATGCACATCATGTCCGCGCGATGCGTAGAGGGCCAGCGTGCCGCCGATGATGAACGTCTCGTCGTCCGGGTGGGCAAGCACGGCGACGATGGTGCGTGGTGTCGTCTCACCCTGCTCAGAGCGGCCGTTTGAAACTGCGTGGGTCATGCCGTGAGACCGTTCACGATGCCCCGCGCATTCGCCGTGCTGGACGCCTATAATGGACGCAACCCCAGCCGGTTTCCGAACGCGGGAGCGAACGGGTGGGGTCGCTGAGGGGAGGAACCATGCGCATTGGCGCCTTTGAAGTCGAGGAACCACTGCCGGAGCTACGTGATCCGCACATATTCGCTATCCTCCAGCCGTGGATCGATGTCGGCTCGGTGGGTACTCTCACTCTTGGCACGCTTGAATCACAGTTTAACGCCACCGAGTTGGGACGCCTTGCGCGCCCCAGCCAGTTCTATGATCTGACGCGCTACCGCCCCATGCTGTATCGCCGCGGTGGAGAGCGCATTGTTGAGATTCCGAACACCATCGTGCGGTATGCCGTGGGTGATGGCGGCAACGATTTCGTTTTCTTGCATATCCTTGAGCCGCACAATAACGCTGAGGACTTTGTGGACTCCCTGCTGGAGTTGGCGGACCGGCTGAACGTGCGGCGCTACTGCCAGGTGGGGGCGATGTACGGCTCCACCCCTCACACGCGCCCACTGCTGGCGAGCGGGCAGGCGTCCGACCCGAACGTGCAGACCATATTGGAGCGCGCAGGTGTCCGCACCTCTAACTACGAGGGGCCAACCAGCATGATGGCCATCGCCACACAGGAACTGGTCAAGCGCGGCGTTGAAACACTCTCGGCGCTCATCCAGCTGCCTCCCTACGCGCGGCTGGAGGAAGATCATCGCGGTCAGGAGAAACTGCTGAAGCTGCTGTCGCCCATCTACAGCTTCCAGATCCCGGATCTCACCAAGATTGAGCAGGACGGCGACCGCCAATACGCGGAGATTGACCGGATGGCGCAGCGCGAGCCGCGTGTCCGCTCACTCGTGAAGCAGCTTGAAGAGGCCTACGACAGCGAGGTGGGGGCCAACCAGGGTGAGATCGGCGAGATGGAGGAGCAGCAGGAGCCCCCGCGCCTTGCGCCGGACGTTGAGGACTTCCTGCGAGAGCTTGAGCGGCGCGACGAGTAAACTCCCCCACCGCGCCGGGATTGGACGATTGGCATGAGAGGTTATCAGATACGGCGTTCCGGGCGAATTCTGCCGGGCGCTATTCTCATCGCTCTGGGGTTGATTTTCCTTGCGGGCAACCTGTGGTCGTTCGATCTGTGGGAGACGCTCTGGCCGCTGGTGCTGATAGCGCTGGGGCTTGTGTGGATTGTCCGCGGGCCCTTGTGGCTGGGCATGGTAAGCCTCGCCGCGGGTGGCATCTTCCTGGCGGACGCTTTGGGAGCGCGCGTCGATATGGGGACGTATTGGCCGCTGTTGATCGTCGCGCTCGGTGTCGGCATCCTGCTGGAACGGAATAACGTGGGTAGACGCCGCGCGACCTCAATGCCTGACAACGCCGAGATTCTTACGGACGACGAGAGCACGATTGACGTGTCAGCGACGTTCTCGAGTGCAAATCGAACCGTCACATCGCAGGCGTTCGTGGGCGGATCCGTTGCCGCAACGTTTGGGAGCGTGGAAGTCGATCTGAGGCAGGCCAAACTGCATGAGAATGGAGCGGACCTGCAAGTTTCCGCGACGTTCGGCGGTGTCACGCTCCATGTGCCGCGTGATTGGGTCATTCACCAGAACGGCTCCGCTGTCTTGGCCGGCGTGGAGGATGTACGCAGCAGCCACCCGACGGAGGGGCCTGTGCTACGCCTGCGAACGTCATCGACGCTCGGCAGCGTAACGATAGAAGATTAATTCCTCGGTTCGCGATTGGCTCCTAGTGACCCTTGGTGCTGGTCCGCCGCGTTCCGGCCTTTAGCCCAGATCAGGCGCGTGGGTGTGCCAGTCTGTGGCCTGTTGATAGGCGTGGCCGACATTAAAGGCGGTCTGCTCGTCCCAGGCCTTTGTGACGATCTGCATCCCGGCCGGTAGGCGCGATGAGTCGAAACCGATAGGAACGCTCAGGGCAGGCATCCCTGTCAGGTTGAACGGGAAGAGGTTGCGCGTCCGCAGGAATGAGGCCTCCTCCTCGCCGTCGCCCACTTGCACCATGATCTGCCCGAGTTTGGCCGCTGTGTACGGCACCGTCGGCATCACCAGAGCGTCGTAGCGCTCCAGCGCGCTTTTAGCAGACTCTTCCCAAAAGGCACGGGCGCGCTGCGCGTTCACGTAGTCCATTGCTGGGATTGCGTAGCCGGGGATGAGCCGGTCAAGGATGGCGTAGCCGTACTCGCCGCCCCTCCCCTCGCGGATCCAACGGTGGTGGTAGGCGGCGGCCTCCGCTGGGAGGATGGTGGCGAACAGCGCGGGCAGGACGTCCGTGTGGTCGAGAACGACGTCCTCCAAATGCATTCCAAGACCGCGCAGGACCTCGTACGCCTGCTCATTAAGCTCCGCGACCTCCGGGACGATGGGCTCCCAGAAGTAGCCGCGCACGATGCCCGCGCGCAGCCGACCAACGTCCGCATCGAGATTGGCGGCGTAATCCGGGACGGATCGGCGTGAGGTCGTCTCGTCCTTCGTGTCGTGGCCCGAAATGGCGCTCAACACGAGGGCGGCGTCCTCTACACTCCGCGCGAGCGGCCCCGCGTGGTCAAGTGTCCACGCCAACGGCACAACGCCGAATCGGCTCACCCGGCCAAACGAGGGCTTTATTCCTGTAACCCCGTTGAAGTGAGAGGGATTGCGGATGGAGGCGGCGGTGTCCGTGCCGAGGGCAGCGTAGGCCAGCCGCGCAGCGACAACCGCCCCTGAGCCGCCCGAAGAGCCGCCGGAGCTGCGTTCATGATCCCACGGGTTGTGCGTGACACCGTAGTGCGTGTTCTCCGTGGTGCCGCCAAAGGCGAACTCGTCCATGTTGGCGCGCCCGATGATGATTGCGCCCGCCTGCCGCAGCTTGTGGACTGTGGTGGCGTCATCGTCCGGTATCCAATCCGCGAGGATGCTGGAGCCGGCTGACGACGGGATGCCGCGCTCGGCAAACAGGTCTTTGACGGCGATGGGAACGCCGTGGAGCGGGCCGTGGTCAACTCCGGCGGCGAGGAGCGCATCAGCGGCGAGCGCCTGCGCCATCACCTGTTCCATGTGGACGGCGACGTAGCCGTTGACCGTCTCCTCAAGCCGCCCGATGCGTTCAAGCAGCGCGCGCGTAACCTCCTGGCAGGAGACCTCCCGCGCATGGATGCGGGCGGAGACCTCTGCAAGACTCAGGGCGGTGATGTCTGTGCTGGATGTCATGGTTTTTGTACAGCGAAATGCGTCAGCTCGCGTTATGGGGTTGTATCCGCGGGAGGACGCCACATGTGCCAATCGGTTTCCTTCTGGTAGGCATGGCCCGCGCGGAGCACGGTCGCCTCATCGAATGGGCGACCGGCGATCTGCAGGCCGATGGGCAACTCGTCGCCGCTGAACCCACACGGGACGGACATGGCCGGTGTGCCGAGCAGGTTGAACGGCGTCATATTGCGTGTCAGGGCGCGTGTGAGCTGCAGTTCGCCGCTGCCAACCGGAACGGTCTCGTAGGCATGGCCGATTCTCGGCGCGGTGACGGGGGAGGTGGGCAGGGCGAGCAGGTCAACCCTGCGCCAGACATCGTTCATCTTCTCTCGCAGGATGGAGCGCAGCCGCAGAGCGTTGACGTAGTCGATGGCCGGAACGGTCGCTCCCTGCAGAAGTCCGGCAAGGACGCGGGAATCGTAGTCCTCTGGCCGCTCGCGCATCCATTGGTGGTGGTAGGCGGCGGCGTCCGCGAACAGGATGGACGTCTGCATCGTCACAAGCTCGTCCACAAGTGGGAACTCGACGTCGATGACGCGCGCGCCCTGGCTCTTGAGTACATCAATGCCGGCGCGGACAGCCGCATCAACCTCGGGGTCGATTGGGTCCCAGAACGGTTCGCCGGGGATGCCGATGGTCAATCCCTCGATCGGCTCGTTGATGTTCGCAAGGTAGTCCGGCACGGGGCGGTTCGAGGACGTGGGATCAAGCGGATCATGGCCCGCGAGCACCTGTAGGGCGCGGGCGCAATCCTCAGCTGTGCGGGCGAGAGGCCCAACGTGATCCAGTGACCATGAGAGCGGCAGGCAGCCGTAGCGGCTGACGCGCCCGTAGGTCGGCTTGATGCCGGTGACGCCGCAGAGAGTGGCGGGGATTCTGATGGACCCGCCGGTGTCCGTGCCGATGGCCATGTAGCCCATGCCCATGGCGACAGCCGCGCCGGAACCGCCGCTGGAGCCGCCCGGCACGTGCTCCGGATTCCAGGGATTGCGCGTGTTGCCGTGATGCGGGTTCTCCGTCGTCACGCCAAAGGCGAACTCGTGGAGGTTGGTCTTGCCGATGATGACCGCCCCCGCTTGCCGCAGCTTTCGGACGACGGTCGCGTCAAAGTCCGGCTTCCAGTCGGCCAGGATCTTCGATCCGGCGGTCGTGGTGATGCCGTCTGTGGTCAGGATGTCCTTGATGGCGACGGGCACCCCGTGCAGCGGGCCCAGTAGGTGACCGGCGCGCAACATGTGGTCCGCGGCCTCCGCCTCCTGCAGCGCCTGATCCCGCAGGATGGTGACGAATGCGTTGATGGTGTCGTCGGCGTGGGCGACGTGCTCAAGCACATCCTCCAGCGCATGGGTGGCGGAGACCTCCTGGGTTTGAATGCGGCGGGCGATTTGCGTGAGCGAGAGGCCGACGCGCTCTTCATTCATGCCTAGGCTCCGCCGGACGCCGCATCAGGGTCGTACACGAGGGCGGGCTCCGTGAGACCGAAGTCCATGTTGTCGAGGCGGTTCATGGCCTCTTGGTAGAAGGCAACGCGCCGCTGTAAGCCGGGCAGAGCAGCATCATCGATGCTGACGCCAAGCAGGGCCAACTGCGTCTTCAGTTCCTCGTGGCTCGGTACCGGTCGTTCCATGCGCCCACCCTCCAAAGACCCTGTCGGGTCAACTGTCCGCCCCACCCGTCAACACGTATCGTCATGATACGGCATCGGCGGGGGTGAATAGCGGGCGGGTGGCCTTATTCGCCGTCGTTGCAGGGAACCAGGTTGGAGCCGTCGGCGTTGGTGTGGACTGCGTAGGTCGTATCCCCAAGCGCGAAAACCAGTTTATGGCCCGGAGTGATCACCTGGGCATAGGCAAACCCCTCTTGCGGACAACCCAGGCTGGCGTCCAACCATTGAACGCTTTCAGAACTGATCAGGGTGAAAGCTTCCGGCTCCGCGGCCTCCAGGTCCGCTAAGAGCAGGCGCGCAATAATCTCGATGTCCGAGGCGACAGGCTCCTGAGCGCCCGGCATCGGCGTGGCGGGTGAGACAGTGGGGAACTCAGAAGGAGCAGTTGCTACTCCTGATGGCGACGTAACTGTAGTCCCTTGCTCGTCCCCGCCGTCGCCGCACGCTGTCGCCGCGAGAAGCACCGCCATCAAGGCAAGCATCAGGAGACTCCACAGGACTCTCGCTGCATTGCGGGTTGACGGGGGAGTGGCCGTCGATTGTGTCATGGGATCCCCACCTATTCCTTCAGTCCTTCAATGACCTTAACGCGGATGACAGTCGGAGGGTTAGAAACGAGTCGAGGGCTCCGCCATAACTGTGGCGGAGCCCTCGTGTGTTGCGTCAGGTTCTAACAGCTGTAGCGCAGCCACTCGTCTCAATCGATGAACCAAGTCGGAACGCGGCAAGCCATGTTGATTGAGGTCCTATTCTGGATCGCGGACTTTAGCCGTAGCGCAGCTACCCGCCGACCCACTGAGGCTTGCGCTTCTCGACGAAGGCGCGCGGGCCTTCTGCGGTGTCCTTCGGGGACAGCTGGCGCAGGCGGTTGCTGTTCAGGGACTGAACTTGCAGCGCCTCACGCACCGGCAGGTGCAGCGTGCGGGTGATGTGTTCCTTGGCGACCCGCGTCGCGATCGGCGAGCACTCGGTGACAATCTCCGTTGCCATCGCAACGGCCGTGTCCATCAACTCCGCCTGCGGAACCACCTGGCTGACCAGGCCCATGCGGTAGCAGTCATCCGCCTTGTAGCGGCGGCCTGTGATGATGAGCTCCATCGCGAGGCCGATCGGGATTGCGCGGGACATGCGCGTCGTGCCGCTGATGGACAACAGGCCGCGTCGCGGCTCAAGAAGTCCCATCTCGGCGTTCTCGGACATGATGCGGATGTCCGCCCAGAGCGCCATCTCGGACCCGCCGCCGAACGCATAGCCGTTGATGGCCGCGATGACGGGCTTGAAGACCTCGATGCTGGGATAGGAGTGCAGACCCTCGTTCGGCACCTGCGGGGGAGGAGGCGGCTCCTCGTTGGACGCGTCCTGTTGCGACTGCCGTCGAAGATCGAGGCCGGTGGAGAAGGACCTCTCGCCGGCGCCGGTCAGGATAAGCACCCATGCGTCCGGGTCATCGCGAAACTCGCGAACGTAGTTCAGCATGGTGGCGTTGCCGTCGAGCGTCAGTGAGTTCAGCGTCTCCGGCCTGTTCATGGTGATGAGCCGGACGTGGTCCGCCGGCGTCGTGTACATAATCTCAGGCTGCGCGTTTTCCTGGGTCATCTCCTACCTCCCGGTCTGATTTGTGCGCCAACACCGTTCCCAAACGGAGCTGCGCGTGGGGATATTACAGGTCCGGCCTTCAGAGAGGCGCTCGCCGATTGTTCCCCCACCACGGCGACCGTTTGGAAACGGCGCACAAACTATAGCACGGGGAGGGCAGATTCGTCAGTGGGCGTTGAAAACAGTCTTAACCTTGTCCATGCTTGCGCGAGGAATCGACGCCCCTGTTCCGTATAGTTTCTGCCATATCCGTTCACTATGCGGCAGTATACCTATTCCTAAAGAGCGCATTCGTGGCATGACAAGCGCCCAACCTCGCGATATGCTGAGCGTGCGACAGAAGCAACAATGGACGGCATCGGTTGCGCCTCTTTCTTCTGGAGGCATGGGGATACCCATGTCTCCTCGCGGATTGGCGCAGCACGGTTGCTTCTGTCGCAGGACGCCCATGTCTGCATACAGCGAGGAGGCACCTCTGTGACGAAGCTTGGATTCCACTGGTCTGTTATTCCGGTTTTGCTTGTGTGTTTAGTGGCCGTAGGTTGCGAATCGACAAGCAGTGATCCGACGGCGCCAGCAACACCCGCAACAGCGACCGCTGTACCGACGGCGACCGCTATTCCGGAGCCGACTGCGGCACCGACAGCCACACCTATGCCAACGGAAACACCAACACCACTACCTCCAACCCCTACTCCAACCGTCACGCCAACTCCCGCGCCGACGTCAACCCCTATACCCACGCCGACGCCAATACCACCGACACCCACGCCGGAGCCCCTGGTGATTAACCTGATGGGCACCGGGCAAGATTTGCGCATCATTGACAACATGCCAGTTGGCTTTTATGCGATTTCAATGAACATTACAGATAACACTAGGGATAACAGAAGTCATGTCGCCGTGCGGGTTGAAGGTGCAGAATCAGGCTGGGAGTTAGTTGCGAACGAGGTTATTGAATCCGAATGGTCGGGGACATCCTCGTTCCGCGTTAGTGACCGTATTGGCGACATCCCGGCAGGCACAGTTGTTGTCAGCGTTGAAGCTGAACCAAACGTTGATTGGGAGATTGTCATTTCAGAAATATAGGTACTCAAGAGTAGGTACGGCTCAGAATGAGGACCAGCCAATGAGGGGCGTGCTGCTCGGGATTCTCATCGCCGTTGGCGGTATGTTTGGGCTCTGCACACTGCTTGTGATCGCCGTCGGAACCATGGCCGCACCAGAAGGCGGTGGCACGGGAGACACACCGTCTTCGGGCGGCGTTCAGAATCCGTCCGTGCGCCAGCCCACCCCCACGTCTGGTGGTGAGACTCCATCTGTGCGAACCGTCATACCAGAGGCCACCGCCCAAACTCCACCTTCCCAGCGACCCACGCCCAGCGTCCAAGATCCACCCATTGACCAGACTACCCCGACTGCCGGCCCCGGAACACCGACTGTGAGGCAGCCCACGCCTGAACCGCCCACAACAGCTACTCCTGAACCAGGTCCTGTTTCCGATGCCGCCGCCCTGGTCCAACGTGTTAAAGATGGAATCGTGAAGGTTGAGGCCGGGTGGTCAGCCAGCGGCTCGGGATTCATCTTTGATATCGAGGGCACGACGGCGTTCGTCGCCACAAATCACCATGTCATTGAGGATGAGAGCAGCATCAATGTCATCGTTCGTGACTCGCGCACGTATGAGGCGCTGGTTCTCGGCTGGGATGCCGATAGAGACGTGGCCGTCCTCGCCATCTGCTGCTCTGACGACTTTGCGGTTCTTCCGTGGGAAGAAATCTCTCCCGACGTCGGCGATGATGTTGTCGCTGTAGGGTATCCACGTGGTGGTCAGAACAGGCAAGTAACGGCAACAATTGGTGTGATCGCTGAGCAGGATTCATTGAGCAGGCGCTTTGACTTTATCTCGCACACCGCCCCCTTGAACCCGGGCAATAGTGGTGGGCCCCTGTTCTCTTTCCCCGATGGCAAGGTTCTGGGAATCAATACGGCTCGGGGGACTCAGGTTCTATCGTTCTATGCCGTGCCTTTCCAGGCGGTTGAGGAGCAGTTGGCAGAGTGGCGCTTGCAACTGGTTGTGCCTTAGTTAGCCTGTTGCTTTGCGTTCCCCTCAATCAGATCAAGAACGGCGGAAACGAGCTTCCGAGGCACAGGAACCCAGGTCATGTTGGGGTCGGAATCAATCGCCTCAATATCAGCTATCATCGCGTCCTCGTCCTCAAGCAAGTGGTCATGATACTCGATGACCTTGCGGACGCGTTCAGCATCCCACTCCGGTGGATAAGTGTTTGGGTCCTTCATAGCTGTAGCAAGTCTAAGTCCACAATAGAAAAACGCCTTAGCAACTGGATAGTGAAAGAAAGGGTTCAGTCTTCGGTTCATGTTTTGTTGTTTCACGTGAATGAACAACGGTGGTGTGCGCCGAAGCGCGCAGCGATCTATGGTGCCCTGCCCGCGATCCGGTCGGGGTTCCGCCGTCCCCGAAAGAACGGTTCATGCCACTCAGACGCCGGATTGTAAGGCAGGAGAATCGCTGACCGACCTGGGTGCAATGCACTCCACAGAAGCGGAGTGATTAGCTCCCTAGAAAGGAGGTGATCCAGCCGCACCTTCCGGTACAGCTACCTTGTTACGACTTCGTC
>VXMO01000048.1:4148-11457 GCA_009841045.1 Dehalococcoidia bacterium | reverse complement strand
ACCGTCGGCAGCGTCAGATGTCTATAAGCCACCGCCCTTCGACAGGCTCAGGGTGAACGGGGGTGGGGTGGGAACGGCTGGTGTTTAGTCTGTGATGGCCTGTATGAGGACGCGCCCGCCGTCTTGAACCCGGATGGCCAGATCATGCTTGTCCAGCAGGGACATTCCCGCGAGCGAACTGCCCCCGTAGCTGCGCAATGCCCTGTACCCAACGCGCTCACACAGGATGTTGACGGCATCGGGACACTGCTCGCGGAGGCTTTCCACTGCGGCGCGTGTGGTGGTCGCGACAGCCCATTTTTGGGTGTCGACGTCAATAGCCACATACTCGCCATGATGATCCCGCTCAATTTGAGGAAGGATGGTGTCCTTGTATATCTCCTTGCCGATGCGAATCGCTTCCTCACGGGGGAGACGCGACTGCGGAGGGGTCTTGGGACTCGTCATGCGCGCTCCTTTCCTCGGGAGTTCTTCCGTCACGGATACTCTACCTTGTTGAAGGGTGAGTGGGGGTTAGTCGGCGTCATTGAGGGCGGCGATGCCGGGGAGGGTTCGGCCTTCCAGGAATTCGAGGGCTGCGCCGCCGCCGGTGGAGACGTGGGTCATGGCGTCCGCGTATCCGAGGGCATCGACAGCCTCGGCGGTTGAGCCGCCGCCAACAACGACAGTTGCGCCCGCGCGCGCGTATTGAGCAAGGTTTTCCCCGACAACTCGGGTGCCTCCGGCGAATTGCTCGTACTCGAACACGCCCATCGGGCCGTTCCACAGTACTGTCTGGCAGAGGCGCAGGGCGCGCGTGTAGGTGTCACGCGTCTCGGGGCCGATGTCCAGCAGCATCGCATCATCGGGGATGGCGTCGCTGCTTACGGCGGACGCCTCGGCATCAGCAGAGAGTTCGGTTGACACGATCACGTCCGTGGGAATCAGCAGCTGGATGCCGCGGGCCTTGGCTGCGCTTTCGATCCGTCCGGCCATCTGCGGGCCGTCCGCTTCCAGCAGGCTCTTGCCTGTCCGCATTCCGCGCGCCTCCAGGAACGCGGCGGCCATACCACCGCCGACGATGAGCATGTCCGAGTTCTCGATGAGTCGCTCCATGACGGCCATCTTGTCGCCGACTTTTGCACCGCCCATGAGTGTTGCCAGCGGGCGGCGGGGGGATTCAAGGATGCCGCCCAACATGCGGATCTCCTTATCAAGGAGGAATCCCGCAACGGCGGGCAGGATGTGGGCAACGCCTTCCGTGGAGGCGTGGGCGCGGTGGGCGGAGCCAAAGGCATCGTCCACGTAGATGTCCGCGAGGCGGGCAAGGGCGGCTGAGTGGTCAGGGTCGTTTTTTTCCTCTTCGGGGTGGAACCTGGTGTTTTCAAGGAAGAGGACACCGCCAGGGCCAAGCGCGGCGGCGAGCTTTTCGGTCTCTTCGCCGATGGAGTCGGGCGCGACGGTGACGGGAGCGCCGATGAGTTCAGATAGTCGAGCGGCCATCGGGGCGACGCGCAAACTGTCGTCTATGCCCTTTGGTCTGCCCACGTGGGTTGCGAGGATGACGCGCGCGCCCCGCTCACGGAGGTAGTTAATGGTTGGGAGGGCGGCGCGGATACGGGAATCGTCCGAGATGGTGGTAGTGCCGGGTTCAAAAGGAACGTTGAAATCGACGCGCACGAGGCATCGCGCGCCGGACACGTCGATATCGCTGACCGTCTTTTTCATATAGGTGATGATAGCAAAGGCTCACCCTTCGACAGGCTCAGGATGAACGGGTGGTTGTACGCCGCCGCCGATGAGCTTGCAGTTGTGTACCGCGGTGAGGTCGGGGAGGCGTTTGGAGGCTTCGGTTTCTGCCCATGCGATCCGGTCCGCATCCTCTCCGAAGAGGAGCCCCATGACGGTGCCGCTGTGGGCGACGTTCACGCCTACTGCGCCGGCGTCCTGCGCAAGAGAGAGTACGCCGGGCAGCTGCGGCTTTGGGAGAACCGTCTGGTATGTCAGGGCGCTGAGTGTCGCGCCACGGCCAACGGATTTGGCATCACCTGATTCTATCCCCTCTGTGATCAGCTCAAGCGCGTCGCGGAGAAGCGGCGACTGCCCCCGGAGTTCGGCCTCCCGGTTCACTGCATTGAATGATTCAGTGTCTAGGTCTCCCTCGAACTCCAACACCAGGATTCGCATGTCAGGCGGGCAACCCAGGGATCGCGCGATGCTTCCATGCTTGTAGTCAAAGAGGGCTATACCGGGCAGCATTGTCCCGTCGCTCGGTTCTATGGAAAGGGCCAACTCGGCTTGCTGAGAGGCCGTTATGTCGGCGTCGAGCGCAGCGCCGGTCGCCGCGATGGCCGCGATGATGTCCGCGGTGCTGCTTGCCATACCTTTCTTACGGGGGATGCAACTCTCGATGTTGACTTGGGCATCCACGTCGGTCCGTTCCATGAGCGCCAGCGTCAGTTCCACGGCGCGGCAGGCCTTGAAAGAGTTGGCGGGGCCATGCACGCGACCCGAGCCCTCCACAAGGTCTACGGTGACTGTTGAAAACATGTCGATGGGACAGGTTGCCATGACGGGCGTGCCGTCCAGGATTCCCTGTGCCAACTCGCCGCAGGTTGCAGGGGCGGACGCTACTCCGATGCCCACGGCAGGTTGGCGGCTACTCACGCCCCAACACCTCTCGCAAAGATTCGATGAGCTTGTCGCAGTCCTCGCGCCGCCGGACGGCGACGCGTATCTGCTCTGGCAGGCCGAAGGATGCGCAGTCGCGCACGGCGATGCGTCGGCGCAGCAGCTCCTGGCGCACTTCCGATGCCGCCCCCACCTTTGCAAGCAGGAAGTTGGCGGCGGAGACGGTTACCGGAATGCCCAACGCTGCAAGCTGACCGGAAAGATACTCTTTCGCCTCCGCAATGATTTTTCTGGCAGCGGCAACGTGTACGTCATCATTCAATGCGGCAAGGCCCACCGCCTGCGCGACGGCGTTGACGCTCCAGGCCGGTTGAAGTCGTCGGACGCGTGAGATGACATGAGGCTCGGCGACCATGTACCCGAGCCTTACGCCTGCAACCGCGTGTTCCTTCGTCATAGAACGCAGTATCACGATGTTGCCTTTGCGGAGCAGTGGGATGGGATCCCATGCGCGATCTGCCAGGGAGCTATAGGCGTCGTCCAACACCAGCAACGAGTCCCCACTCAAAGCTCCATGTATCTTCTCGACATCGCCGCGTTCCAGGTATACGCCTGTTGGATTGTTGGGATTACAGAGGAAGACGAGGGCGGGTCGTGTCTGTTCGATTGTCTTGACGGCTTCATCGAGCGACCATCGGAACCCTTGAGCCTCATCGGCGTGAATGTGGCATATGTTGGCGCCGGTCAATGCTGCGGCAGTCTCGTATTCTCCGAACGTGGGCGCAAAGATCAGGGACGTGATTCGGGGTCCCAGATAAGCGCGAGCCAGTAGATGGATGAGTTCCGTCGAGCCGTTACCGACGATCAGGTTGTCGATGCCGACCCCCAGCTTTTCCGCAAGAGCCTCACGCAGGGCCAGGCTATGGCGGTCCGGGTAGGCGGCCAGGTTCGCCTGAGCCGCGGCCCGGCTAACGGCAGGGGATGGACCCAATGGGTTGATGTTGGCGCTAAAGTCGAGCACCTGTTCCGGGCGGAGGCCCAGAGAGCGCAGTTCTCCTTCGTCCAAGCCGCCGTGAATCATCTTTAATCCTGTCAAACTCGACCTAGCCCAGGATGGCGTGTCTGATCGTTAGCAGGCCCAAGGCCACAATTACCCCCAGTATGGCAGTCCGCTCAGCGAGTCTGATTGCCGTGCTAATGTCCTCTGCGTTTGGCTCTCGCATGCCCTCGCCGAGGACGTAGTGCTCCGGCTTCTCCAGCCGTACTCCCAGGAGCCCTGCTATTGCGCTCATGGTCCATCCTGCATTGGGACTCGCGGTGCTTTGGCGGTCTCTTAGCATGATCAACCAGGCGCGGCGCATGGGCAGGCGACCCAGCGCCCCGCCGAGCAACAGGAAGAGGGCGCTCAGCCGTGCCGGTATCAGGTTGAGGGCGTCGTCCAGACGAGCGGAGGCCTTGCCAAGGTACTCGTATCTGCCGCGATATCCCAACATGCTGTCCAGGGTGTTCACGGCTCTATAGGCCACTGCGCCCGGCACTCCGAACACTGCGAATGCCAGCCAGGGACCCACGAAGCTGTCCGTGGTGTTCTCAGCCACGGACTCTATGGCAGATGCAGCCACCAGTGGCGGGGTCAGGGTTGTCGGGTCGCGACTGACCAGGTTCCGCAGGCTGGCCTGCGCCGGTTCCAGTCGACCCTCGCGTAGGGCATCCCGGGTCTGTCTTGCCGCGGAGGAGAGCCCCCTTACCGTAAAGGTGGCGCGCAGGATTATGGCGCTGCCCGTCACGTAAGCTACCGGATGGATGGACGCAAGCGCAATGACTGCAAGCCAGGATAAAGCCGTCGAGAATCCTGTTACCAGAATGACGATGATGCACCCATAAATGAATGCAGGCGCCGGCCTTTGCGACGCAGCCCGTTCAAGGACGGCAATTGTGCGTCCCATCCAAACGACCGGATGGATTCTCCCGGGGGGCTCCGGCAAAGCGCGATCCAACCCAACAGCCAACAGAAGCGCCAGGGCATTAAGGATAAGACCGTCCCACCACATGGAGAGCATGAGCAGGGAAATGATAATGCATGGAGGGGGCTGCGTTGCTTGACGGTGAACGGGGGGTATGCTACCGTCCGCGCATTGTCGTAACGCTTGGAAGGCGCTACGGCATCGTTCTTATGGGCGAATGGGGAGGAGAGGAAAACCGGGGCGTACTGTCGTCATCCGACCGAAACACGCATACAATAGATATTCACTGCGGCCCGCTAGCTCAATCTGGCAGAGCAGCTGACTCTTAATCAGCGGGTTCCAGGTTCGAATCCTGGGCGGGTCACTCGGTGAATAAAGAGGGGAAGTGTCGGAACTGGCAGACGAGCATGATTTAGGATCATGTGCCGCAAGGCGTAGGAGTTCGAGTCTCCTCTTCCCCACGAGAACGAAACCGGCGGGTGTGGAAACGGAATCGTCCGGTTAGGAGTTGGTAAGCAGCGGGCATGCGTGCCCTTGGGGAGTGCAGCGAGGAGGCTCTGTGGCAACCGAGACGTCTCAGACCAAGGTCCTGGAGATCAAGGACCTGGTAACGAGGTTTTATACGACAGACGGCATCGTCAAGGCCGTCGATGGCGTTAGCTACGACGTGCATGCGGGCGAGATTGTCGGTGTCGTGGGCGAGAGCGGCTCCGGCAAGAGCGTGACCGCGCTCTCCGTGATGAGGCTGATCCCTCCTCCGGGCGGTCGCATCGAGGCCGGCGAGGCTCTTCTTGACGGCGAGGACATGCTCAAGATGAGCGAGGAGCGTGTTCTTGAGGTGCGCGGCGCGAAGATCGCCATGATCTTCCAGGAGCCGATGACCTCTCTCAATCCCGTTCTCACCATCGGCCGCCAGCTAACGGAGGCGCTGGAGACGCACCTTGGCATGAGCCGGGAGCAAGCCTCTAACCGCGCCGGTGATCTGCTGGAGATGGTCGGCATCCCGGACGGGCGTAACCGCCTCAGCGACTATCCGCACCAGTTCAGCGGCGGTATGCGGCAGCGCGTGATGATTGCGATGGGGCTGAGCTGCGAGCCGCGCCTGCTGATTGCGGACGAGCCGACAACGGCGCTGGACGTGACGATTCAGGCGCAGATTCTTGAGCTGATGCAGCGGCTGAACGAGGAGTTGGGGACGGCCGTCATCATCATCACGCACAACCTTGGCGTTGTGGCGCGCTACGCGCACTGGATCAATGTGATGTACGCCGGGAAGATCGTCGAATCCGGTCCGGCTGAGAAAATCTTCAAGGATCCCCGGCATCCGTACACGATCGGCCTGCTCTCTTCGGTTCCGCGTTTGGATGAACCGCGCAGAGCGAAGCTTGATCCGATTGAGGGGATGCCCCCCGATCTCATGAATCTTCCGGGTGGATGCTCATTCCGCCCGCGGTGTCCGTTCGCAATCGATCGCTGCGCCGAAGAGTATCCACCGTTTGAACTGGTGGACGGAACGACAGATCAACACAAGGCGTGCTGGGTGGACGTGACACAGGTGTCCGGCGCGCATGCAGGGAGCAACTAATGACGCAGGCAGACAGTGCAGTCGCGGCTGAAGCAGTCAATGTCGACGACGATACTCTTCTTCAAGTCAACAACCTGAAGATGTACTTCCCCGTGAACTCCCGGGGAATCATTCCTCGCCACGTCGCCGACGTGAAGGCGGTTGATGACATCAGCTTCTTCGTCCGCAAGGGCGAGACGCTGGGCGTGGTGGGCGAGTCCGGCTGCGGCAAGACCACCGTGGGACGCTGCATCATGCAGGTCTACGACATCACGGAGGGAGAGGTCATCTTTGAGGGGACGGACCTGGCGAAACTCAGTCCAGGCCGCATGCGCCGCATGCGTCGTCGCCTGCAGATGATCTTCCAGGACCCCTATAGCTCCCTCAACCCTCGCATGACCGCCGGTTCTATCATCGGTGAGCCGATCCGCATCCATAACATGGCGAGCGGGCGCGGCGATTACGTGGACCAGGTGGAGGAGCTGCTGCGCGTTGTGGGTCTGAACCCCTACATGCGCGACCGCTACCCCCACGAGTTCTCCGGCGGACAGCGGCAGCGCATCGGCATCGCCCGCGCGTTGGCCGTGCGGCCAAGCCTGATCATCTGCGACGAGCCGGTGTCCGCGCTGGACGTGTCCATCCAGGCGCAGGTCATCAACCTTCTTGAAGAGTTGCAGGAGCAGTTTGACCTGACATACATCTTCATCGCGCACGATCTCTCTGTCGTCCGGCACATCAGCGACCGCGTCGCCGTGATGTACCTCGGCAAGATCGTCGAGATTGCGACGCGCGAGGAGCTGTATGAGAACCCGCTTCACCCGTACACACGCGCGCTGATGTCAGCCGTGCCGATTCCCGATCCCACCGTGGAGCGTCAGCGTGAGCGCATCGTGCTGACGGGCGACGTGCCGAGCCCGATCCGCCCGCCGTCCGGCTGCCGGTTCCACACCCGCTGCCCCATTGCGATTGATATCTGCAACCAGGAGGACCCGGAGTTCCGCGACATGGGCGGAGACCACTGGGTGGCGTGCCACCGGGTGTAGGGTCTAATCGACGAGAACGAGAAAGGCGGCCCCCCCCCCGCGGGGGGGGGGGGGGGGGGGGTTTTTTGGTTTTTGTTTTATATTTAGAAATAAATTTTTTATTATAATAATATATTTTAGTAATTGGT
>VXMO01000048.1:0-4138 GCA_009841045.1 Dehalococcoidia bacterium | reverse complement strand
CCGCGCGGCCGCGCCTCTGGGGCGTACCGTTGGGGGGGCGCGCCCTGGGTGTTTTGTTAAAACCCCCCCCCCCCAACCCCCCCCCCCCGGGGTGGGGGGGGGGGCGCCTTCTTTATTGTGGACGTATTGGAAATACGGACAGAGTTATAAGTTAAGATATTAGGATTTATTCTCGCGGTCGCGGATTTCTATCTCGGCTTTGCGTTTGAGCATGGCGTTGCGGACGGCGTTGACGTAGCTCTTGCCGCTGACGCCCATCTTGCGGGCTCGTCGTCGTTTTTCCTGCCGTTTTTCACCCCGCGTGGGGGCGCGGCCGCCGCTGTTGTCGCCGGACATGGCAGCCTATAGGCCGATTCTGGCGAAGGACTGGTCCACGTAGCGGGTGTAGTAGGTGTAGTCGAAGAGGGATTCGAGTTCGTCCGTCGGGAGGTGCTCTCCGACATCCGTGCTTTGGCGGAGGAGGTCGCGGAAGTCCTGGCCGGTGTTCCACGATTCCATGGAGGCGGTCTGGGTGATCTTGTACGCTTCGTCGCGAGTCAATCCCTTGTCGATGAGGGCGAGCATAACCCGCTGGGAGAAGACGAGGCCATGCGTTTTCTCTACGTTGGCCATCATGTTCTCGGGGTACACAACCATGCCGCCTATGACATAGGCGGCGAGATCGAGGATGTAGTCGAGGGCCATCGTGGCGTCGGGCAGGATGATGCGCTCCGCGGAGGAGTGGGAGATATCACGCTCATGCCAGAGCGCGACGTTTTCGAGGGCGGTGACTGAGTGGCCGCGGATGAGGCGGGCAAGGCCGCAGATGCGCTCGGAGAGTTCCGGATTTCGCTTGTGGGGCATGGCGGATGAGCCGGTCTGGCCGGCATGGAACGGTTCTTCCAGCTCCAGGACTTCCGTGCGCTGGAGGCTGCGGATCTCCGTGGCGAATTTCTCAAGGGAGGCGGCGCAAAGGGCGAGCGCGGTGACGAATTCGGCGTGGCGGTCTCGCGGCACGATCTGGCTCGAGATGTTTTCAACTTCGAGTCCCAGGAATCGGCAGGCGGTCTCCTCAACCTCGGGCGGCAGGGTGGCGTGGGTGCCAACCGCGCCGGAGAATTTACCGACGCTGACACCGCGCGCGGCCTGCTCAAGCCGCTGCTTCATACGGCGCGTCTCCTCCACCCACAGCGCGAGTTTGAGGCCGAGGGTGGTGGGTTCCGCGTGGACGCCGTGCGTGCGCCCCATCATCAGGGTGTCCTTGTGCTCGACGGCGCGGCGCGTGATGGCCTCTTCGAGCTTGTCGATACCCTCAAGGAGGATGTTGGACGCGGCGCGGAGCTGCAGGGCGGTGGCTGTGTCCCATACGTCGTTGGACGTGAGGCCCTTGTGGATGTGGCGGCTCTCCGGGCCGAGGTTGCGGGAGATGGAGGAGAGGAACGCGGTCACGTCATGGCGCGTCGTCTTGAACGCCTCTTCCCAGTGGGGCATGTCAAAGGTGGCGCGTTCCAGCAGGGGAATATCCTCCGCCGGGATCTCGCCATGCTCCGCCCACGCCTTGCAGACGGCAAGCTCAACCTCAAGCCATGTCTCGAACTTGAATTGGTCCTGCCAGACGGCCTTCATGGCGTCCCGGGCGTAGCGGTCGATCATCGCGTTGACCTCTCGACGTTGCGGCTGTCGCTCGTTCCGTTAGCCTTCCGACTGCTTTCGGCGGAACGCTTCATAGCTTTCGCGGACGTGGGGGTGTTTGAGGGCAAGGATGGACGCGGCGAGGTAGGCGGCGTTGCGCGCGCCCATGGAGCCGACGGCCACGGACGCGACGGGGACGCCGGGTGGCATCTGGACGATTGCGTAGAGGGCGTCGAGGCCGTTGAGGGCGCTGCCGGTGGCGGGGACGCCGATGACGGGCAGGGTGGTGTAGGCGGACATGACGCCTGGCAGGTGGGCCGCGGCTCCGGCGACGCCAATGAGGACATCAATGCCGCGTTCCTGGGCGGTGCGGGCATATTCCGCGGTCTTGTCCGGCGTGCGGTGCGCGGAGAGGACGTTTGTCTCGTACTCGATGCCGAGATCCTCGAGGACTTTTTGGGTCTGTTGAACGAGCTCCTCATCGGAGCGGCTGCCCATGAGAATGCCAACAAGTGCGGCCATTCGTGTTACCCCCTTTACGGTGCGCCTATAGAGATTATGGCATTAGTGGGGGTTAGGGGGACGAACCTTCGACAGGCTCAGGGTGAACGGAGGGTGTGGTCTCAGGGTGAGCGGGAGTGGGCTGAGGAGGAGTGGTGGTGACGGCGCGGAGGGCGATGTCTCTGCGGTAATGGGCGCCCTGGAACTGAACGCGGGCGGCGTTGGCATAGGCTTTCTCACGGGCCTGTTCAATGGTGTCGCCGAGGGCGGTGACGGTTAGAACGCGGCCACCGGCGGTGACTAATTTAGGGGAGGGTTGCCCTTCGACAGGCTCAGGGTGAACGGGGTCGAGACGCGTGCCGGCGTGGAAGGCAATTGCATCGTAGTCGAGGGAGTTGAGGCCGGTGATTTCCAGGCCGGTGGGGTAGTCGCCGGGGTAGCCCTCTGAGGCGATGGCGATGCCGACGGCGGGCTGAGGGGTCCATTCAAGATGCACGTCTTCGAGTTTGCCTGCGGCCGTTGCGGCGGCGAGCTGCAGGAAATCGGACGTGATGCGAGGCAGGACAACCTGCGCTTCCGGGTCGCCCATGCGGGAGTTGAATTCTATGACCTTGGGGCCGTCGTCGGTGAGCATAAGGCCGGCGTAGAGGATGCCGCTGTAGGGCGCGCCGAGTTCAACCATGCGGCGCAGGACTGGACGGATGATGGTGTCGCGGATGTCCGCCATGAGCTTGTCCGTGACGAACTCCGGCGGGCTGTACGATCCCATGCCGCCCGTGTTGGGGCCTTCGTCGTTGTCGAATATGCGCTTGTAGTCGCAGGCGGGGGGCACCAGTACCATCTGCTCGCCGTCGCAGAACGCAAAGACGGAGAGTTCGACGCCCGACAGCGCCTCCTCGATCACCACCGAATCTCCCGACTCGCCGAAATCACGGAGGCGCATGACGTGGTGTAAGAACGTCACCGCGTCCTGTTGGGTCTGACAAACGGCGACGCCCTTTCCCGCAGCAAGGCCGTCCGCCTTGATGACGTGGGGAGCGGGGTGGGTGCGGACGTGGTCGGCTGCCTGCGAATAGTCATCGAATTTCGTCCACGCGGCGGTTGGCACTCCGGCGTCGTCCATGACCTGCTTGGCGAAGGACTTGCTCCATTCGAGACGTGCCGCCTCACGCGTGGGGCCGAGGCAGAGGATACCGGCGTCGCGGACGGCGTCTCCAAGGCCGAGGGCCAGCGGCGCCTCCGGGCCGATGATCACAAGCTCGACGTTTCGTTCCTGCGCTGCCTGTACGATAGCTTCGGTGTCGGTGGCGGCAATGGGGAGGTTCTCGGCGATGGATGCAGTGCCGCCGTTGCCGGGGGCCATATAAAGAGCCTCGAGCCCGGCGCTCTCCCGGAGCTTGACGGCGATGGCATGCTCGCGCGCGCCGCCGCCGACCACCATGACGCGCGAGGGGTTTTCAACGGCGGCGGGGTGTAGGCGGTGATGCGTGTCCGGCATGGCAGGCTCACGCGGTAGCCGGATGATATATGGGTTGAATCTGCCGCCGCTCCGGCGCACGAAAAGGCCGCCGTCGTCCGCCTCTGTGAACAGGACGCCGTCGGGAGAACGGACGCGGGTCGAAACGAAACGCGGGGAGCGCGGGAATAGGATCACTAACGCAACGCCGGGAATGATGCCGATGACGGCCAGCACGATTGCCGTGTTGCCGGAGATGCCGTCGCCCCAGTAGACGAGACCGGCGTAGAGGGCGATGCCAAACAGGAAACCGATTGTGAGCCGCAGCCAGAGGATATGGCGTATCGGGTTGCGATTCGCGAGGAATGCGCCGACGCCGAGCAGGACGAGCATAGCGCCCCACATTCCGAGGAGGATGACGTTCACCTGTTCAAGGTCGAGGAGTTCGGCGACGGGGCGTGGGAAAAGGGCGCATATGACGCCGATGATGATGAACGCGCCACCAAGCGCCATGAGGGTTACACGCAGGAGGATGGTTTTCAGCATGGGGTCACGGGGTTGGTGGGGGAT
>VXMO01000001.1 GCA_009841045.1 Dehalococcoidia bacterium | reverse complement strand
GCCGAGAACGTCGGCGATGATCTGGGAGCCGAGGCAGACGCCGATGAGGGGGATGTTGTTGTCGATTGCTTCGCGGGCGAGTTGTTTTTCGGCGCGGAGGTAAGGGAATTTTTCTTCTTCGTAGACGGACTGGGGGCCGCCCATGATGATGAGGCCGGCGTAGCCGTCAATAGTAGCGGGGATGGATTGGCCAAGGTCGCCACGGATGGTTTCCATTGTGCCGCCGACTGCATGGACGGCGTCGGCGATGAGGCCGGGGTGTTCAGGGTCGGCATGCTGGAGGACGAGGATGCGGAGGGCGGGGTTGGGTCTGTTTGAGAGGATCATAGCTGCAAAGTGGTTTTCCATTGATCCAAGTTGGCGGGGTCGAGCCTTTCGACGCCGTCGATGCGATCATAGTCGGTGTCAGCGGAGATGATGCGAGCTATGCCAAGACGGCGCATAACGGCGGTGTGAACAAGGTCCTGGGCGTTTACATTGGGATGCAGACCGGCCAGTTCCGCTGCCAAAGCGGCGTCATCCGCATGAACCGACTCGATGCGCCCACTCATCGTTCCCACAAATTCGCGAAGAATCCCACGACCTTCCGACCACCGCCGGGAGGCCAAATAGTAGTGAATGATCTCCTGGAGCACTGCCGAACTGGTTACGAAATCCTGATGATGCTCAGCGACAAGCAAGATTATGCGTTGGCAGAATCGCTTGTAGCGATGCTCACGCCCAGCAGCGTATATCGGAATGTTGGTATCAATAAACAATGCGGGAGCTGTGAGCGTCACTCAGAATCCGGGAGAGTTCCTGAGGGTCTTCCGGAACATCAACCTCATAGGACGCGAGGCGCTCCGCCGCCATGAGGCGGCGGCTACGATCAAGTTGTTCATAAGCGTCATCGATGAGACTGCGTACGACTTCAGAGATGGGCGCCCCCCGTTCGCGGGCGATTTCCTCCAAATGCGAACGACACTCAGCATCGAGACGAACTTCAAGGCGGCTTGACATGATGTCTCCTGTACGGATATCTACGTACGTACAGTATCAGTCGTATGGGCTTGTACGTCAAGGGTAAAGGGTAGATTCCGGTTAAAGCCGGGAATAACGGGGTGGGGCACGGCCAAGGTGATGCGCCTCCGGGGACTCTATAATACGAGGGATGGCCGGCACCGACCCTCAGCTGATTCGCAACTTTTCGATTATCGCCCATATCGATCATGGGAAGTCGACGCTTGCCGATCGTTTGCTTGAACGGACGCGGACGGTTTCGCAGCGGGAGATGCAGGACCAACTGCTCGACCAGCTGGATCTGGAGCGCGAGCGGGGCATCACGATAAAGTCGCAGGCCGTCCGGATGATGTACGAAGCGAAGGACGGCAACACGTACCAGTTGAATCTCATCGACACGCCGGGGCATGTGGATTTCAGCTATGAAGTTTCGCGGAGTCTGTCTGCGTGCGAGGGAGCGTTGCTGGTGGTTGACGCGTCACAAGGGATACAGGCGCAGACGCTGGCGCACGCGATGCTGTCCATGCAGTTGGGGTTGAGCCTTTCACCGGTGCTGAACAAGATCGACCTAGCGGGAGCGCGGCCTGACGAGGTGACAGCCGAGTTGGAAGACATGCTGGCGATTCCCGGGGAGGACGTGGTGCTGGCGTCCGCGAAAGAGGGCGTCGGGATGGAGGACGTGCTGGAGTCCATCGTGCATGGGATTCCGGCGCCGAGCGGGGACGCGAAAGCTCCGCTGCGGGCATTGGTGTTCGACTCCAAGTACGACCCGTATCGGGGCGTGGTGGCGTATGTGCGCGTGTACGACGGAACGGTGACGCCGGGGGCGCGGCTGCAGTTGATGTCGAATGGCACGGATGTCGAGCCGCTGGAAGTGGGAGTGTTCACGCCGTGGCTGATCTCGACACGTGACGGACTTTCAATGGGCGAGGTGGGGTACATCGCCACGGGGTTGAAGGACGTGCGGGAGTGCCGCGTGGGGGACACAATCACCTTGGCGGAACGGCCTGCCACTGAGCCGTTGCCGGGGTATCGACCGCTGAAGCCGATGATCTTCGCAGGGCTGTATCCGGCGGGAGACTCGGAGTACGGGGACCTACGAGACGCATTGGCGAAGCTGCAGCTGAACGACGCGGCGCTCTCGTATGAGCCGGAGAATAGCGTGGCGCTTGGCTTCGGGTTCCGGTGCGGTTTTCTCGGACTGCTCCATATGGAGATTGTCCAAGAGCGGCTTGAGCGGGAGTACGGGCTGGAGATCCTGATTACCGCGCCGAGCGTGGCCTACGACATTTTGCGGACGGATGGCTCCACACTGACGATCCACAACCCGGCTGAACTGCCGAACGCGACGACGATCGACACGATGTATGAGCCGTGGATTCGCGCGACGATCCTGTGTCCGAACGAGGTTGTCGGGCCGGTGATGGAGTTGATGTCCGAGCGGCGCGCCGAGTATGAGGAGATGGAGTATATCCAGTCCGGCGCGGGGTCTTTGAGCGGGCAGGCGCGGGTGTCCATGCGATACAAGATGCCTCTGGCCGAGATGCTGATCGATTTCTTCGACCAATTGAAGTCGCGGACGCAGGGGTATGCGTCGCTGGACTACGAGATTATCGAGCCGCGCGAGGCGAATCTTGTGAAGCTGGACATTCTGGTGAACGAGGAGCCGGTCGATGCGCTAAGCGCGATCTATCCGCGCGAGGCAGCATATCAACGCGGGCGGGCGCTGGTCTCACGGTTGAGAGAGACGATACCGCGCCAGATGTTCGACGTGCCGATACAGGCGGCTATCGGGGGACGGATTGTCTCACGGGAGACGGTGCGGGCGCTTCGGAAGAACGTGCTGGCCAAGTGCTACGGCGGCGACGTGACGCGAAAGCGGAAGCTGCTTGAGAAGCAGGCTGAGGGGAAGCGTCGGATGAAGCGCGTGGGGCGCGTGGAGGTGCCGCAGGAGGCGTTTCTGGCGCTGCTGAAGCTGGGTGACGAATAGCTGCGCTATGGCTCTCGGTTCGCGATCCGGCGTCGGCACAAGAAGGAGTATGATTGCCGCGTTCCGGCGAAGAACTGGATGCAACAGTACGTGCGTTACGGCGTTTGGCGGCTAAATGGAGGCTTTAGATTCTTCGCTACGCTCAGAATGACATGGACGGCGCTACGCGCCGCACTGGATTCCCGTTTTCGCGGGAATGACGAGAAAAATAGCGGGAATGACAGGGATTTATGGCACGGGTGAATGACGTTAAGCGGCGGTTGAAGGCTGGAGAAGCCGTTGTTGGGTCGTTTTGCAATCTGCCGAGTCCGGAGGCGGTGGAGCTGCTGGGCTGGGCGGGGTTCGATTTCGTCATCATTGACGCAGAGCATGGGCCGCAGTCGCCGGAGACAGTTGCGAACATGGTGCGTGGGGCGGAGGCGTCAGGGACGACGCCTCTCGTTCGTGTCGCGACCAACGAGCCGCAGAATATTCTCCGATACCTCGATACGGGCGCACAGGGCTTGCAGATGCCGATGGTGAATGGGCCGACTGACGCGCAACGGGCGGTCGGCGCGGCGTTATATCCACCTCAGGGCAGGCGAGGACTGGCCGGGGTGCGGGCAGCCGGGTTTGGGCTGCGGGAGTCGGTGGCGGACTACGCTGCAGCGGCAAACGAGGAGATGCTCGTTATCGTGCAGGTCGAGACGATGGAGGCGCTTGTGAACCTGGACGCCGTTATCAGCGTGCCGGGGATCGACGTGGTGTTCTTTGGGGCGACGGACCTGTCGTCGTCGATGGGGATTCCGGGGCAAACGCGGGATGATCGTGTTGTGAATGCGATTACGGAGGCGGGCAAGGCCGTGATGGACGCGGGTCTCGTTGCCGGGACGATTGTTGGCACGGCGGAACAGGCCGTGGAGTGGCAGGAGCGGGGCTTCCGGTATATTTCGACGAATTTTGCCAGTGTGGTAGGGCGAGCCATGCAGGCCTTTATGGAGGGGGCGCGGTAACTGCGTTACGGCTCTCGGTTCGCGATCCGGCACCGACACTGGAGGGAGTATGATTGCCGCGTTCCGGCATTGAGGCAGGAATAAGGGGTTGGGTTTGATCCAGGACATTATCGGGGTGAATATCTTTACGACACGGCTGCAGGAGATGGCGGCGTTCTACCGGGACGTGGTGGGGTTGGAGCAACATTCGGACCACGGAGAGTTGATTACCTTTGACGTGCGGCCGGGGCTTCGGCTGAATATCGGTCGGCACAGCCAGATATGGGCGGAGGAGGCGCTGGACCCGTTTCGGATCATGCTGAACCTGGGCGTCGATGATATTCATGCCGTTCATGCGCGAATGGTCGATAATGGTGCGGAGTTCATCCGTCCTCCGGAGCAGGAGGCGTGGGGCGGGTGGGTCGCGACGTTCAAGGACCCGGATGGGAATATTTTGCAATTGATGGAACAGCCGACAAGTGCAGAGTGAGGGGAATCCCGATGGATTCCGGCTTTCGCCGGAATGAGGGAGGGTAAAGGGAGTTGCGTGGCAGGACTCTAGATTCTTCGCTGCGCTCAGAATGACAGGATAAGCGGCGCTATGCGCCGCACTGGATTCCCGCTTTCGCGGGAATGACGAAGGGGAAGCCGGATGGCGCAGGCAGTTGAGTTGACGGGGCAGAAGTGCGTGGCATGCCGCGCGGATTCGCCGCGGGTGACAGAAGAGCAGATCGCGTCGTTTCATCCGCAGGTATCGGATTGGGAGCTGCTGAATGACAACGGCGTTATGAAGCTGCGGCGGGTGTATCGGTTCAAGGACTTTGCCGGGGCGCTGGCGTTTACGAATCGCATCGGCGAGATCGCGGAGGACGAGGGGCATCATCCGCTTATTTCTACTGAATGGGGCAGGGCGACGGTGTGGTGGTGGTCGCACAAGATCAAGGGACTGCACGTCAACGATTTCATTATGGCGGCGAAGACGGACGGGCTATTCGAGTAGCTGCGCTACGGCCCTCGGTTCGCGATCCAGCGTCGGCAGAAGAAGGAGTATGATTGCCGCGTTCCTGCTTGCAGGGAAATAACAAGAGGCCGCCCTGCGGGCGGCACTGGATTCCCGCTTTCTCGGGAATGACGAAATTATGTAGAGGGAGATTCAGATGACACAGGGACCGGCGCCGAAGCCGAATTCATGGCAGGTGACGGACGGGGTGGAGCGCGCGCCGCATCGCTCGATGTTCTATGCGATGGGGTTCACGCCCGAGGACCTGCGAAAGCCGCTCATCGGCGTGGCGAGCACTGCCAATGAGGTGACACCGTGCAACCTGTCGCTGGGTCGGCTGGCGGAGAACGTCAAGCAGGGCATTCGGGCCGCCGGTGGGACTCCCATCGAGTTCACGGCGATTGCGGTGTCGGACGCCATCGCGATGGGGCACGAGGGGATGAAGGCGTCGTTGGTGAGTCGCGATGTCATCGCGGATTCTTTTGAACTGGTGGCGATGGCGGAGGCGCTGGATGGGATGGTGACGCTGGCGGGGTGCGACAAGTCGCTGCCCGGCTCCGTTATGGCGATGGCGCGGACGAATATCCCCTCGGTTTTCCTCTATGGCGGCACGATTCTGCCCGGAAACTATGAGGGGCAGGATGTGACGATTGTCGACGTTTTTGAGGCCGTTGGGGCCTACGCGGCGGGGACAATTCCGCTTGAGGCGGTGACGGCGCTGGAGGAGTGCGCGTGCCCGGGCGAGGGGTCATGCGGCGGGCTGTTCACGGCCAACACGATGGCATCCGTGTTCGAGGCGATGGGCGTGTGCCTGCCGGGTGGTGCGTCCGTGCCGGCGGTTGACGCGCGGCGCGAGCAGCTCGCGTTCCGCAGCGGCGAGCAGGTGGTTGACATGGTGCGGGAGAACCGACGCCCGCGCGACATCATCACACGTGAGTCGTTGGAGAACGGCATTACGGCGGCGATGGCGATGGGCGGGTCGACGAACGTCGTGCTGCACCTGCTGGCCATCGCGCATGAGGCGGGCGTTGAGCTGGACATCGAGGACTTCGGTGAGATCAGCGACAAGACGCCATATATCACGGATATGAAGCCGGGTGGGCAGTACGTGATGTCCGATCTGGACAAAGCGGGCGGCGTGCCGGTGGTGCTGAAGCGACTGCTTGACGCGGGTTACCTGCACGGCGACTGCCTGACGGTGACGGGCAAGACGCTGGCTGAGACGCTGGAGCCGGTGAAGCCGGGCGGCGGATCGGGCATCCTTCATGAGCCGTCCGAACCTCTGGGACCGACGGGCGGCATCGCGATTCTCAAGGGCAATCTCGCTCCTGAGGGCGCAGTTATCAAGATTGCGGGTACGCCGATTCGTCATCATCGAGGACCGGCGCGGGTGTTTGACCGCGAGGAGGACGCCTTTGACGCCGTGCAGGCGCGTGAGATTGTCGAGGGCGACGTTGTCGTGATCCGCTATGAGGGTCCGCAAGGCGGGCCGGGTATGCGTGAGATGCTGGCGGTGACGGCGGCCATCACCGGGCAGGGGCTTGGCGAGAAAGTTGCGCTACTCACGGACGGACGCTTCTCCGGCGGCACGCACGGCTTGGCCGTTGGGCATGTCGCGCCGGAGGCGATGACGGGCGGGCCGATGGGACTGCTTGAGGACGGCGACATCATCGTGCTGGACGTGGAGAGCCGCGAGATCAACGTCGAGCTTTCGGAGGCCGAGTTGGCTGAGCGGAGGGCGCGGTGGCAGGCGCCGCCACCCAAGCATTCGACAGGCGCGTTGGCCAAGTACGCGCGGCTGGTGTCTTCGGCGTCACGGGGGGCAGTCACTTACTAAGGGTTAGGTGTTGAAGACGTCTGAGACAGGGACGTTGAATTGGGGGAGGACGTTTTCTGCGGTTAGGGTGTCGTTTTCGGCCAGTGTCGCGACGGGTTGGCCGGGCCGGTAGATTTCGACCATTTGGGTTTCAGGCCAGATGACCCATACGAGTTGGACGCCGGCGTTGATCCACATGTTGGCTTTGCCAGCGATTTCTCGAACGGAGTCGCTGGGTGATACGACTTCGACGACGAGATCGGGCGCAATTTCGGCGTAACCGGGCACGTCCGCGTCCAGGGGCAGGCGCTCCCTGGAGAAATAGGCGATGTCAGGCTCGCGCACCGTGTCGGGATTGGATTCTGTCTTGACGCCGGAGTCTGATCCCATAATCCGCCCGAGCTTGTCAGGTTTGACGACATCCATTATCAGGAAAGCCAAGTTCATAACGATTTCGCCATGTTTCATTCCAGTAGGCATAGTCGGACAGAATACCCCCCGAATCAGTTCCCCGCGCATACCCTTGCCGTACATCTCCAGCAGTTGGTCTGCGGTGATGGGCTCCGTTCCGAGGGTCGTCAGCACCTGTTGAGTCGTTGCCATGGTTAGCTCCCGATTTCCTCTATCATACGCCTAGAAATGAATGCAAGTGGAAGGTGGGGCCACCCTTCGACAAGCTCAGGGTGGGCGGCTTGGAGGGTTGCGATGAGCGGGGACGGTCAGGCGGGCGGCGGGTTTGACGTGATGGAGGCAACGATTGCCGACATTCACGATGCGCTCGAAAGGGGCGAGATCACCTGCCGCGAACTGGTCAAGACCTACATCATGCGCATCAGCACGTATGACAAGTCCGGCCCGGCGTTCAATTCCATCATCTCCATCAACCCGGACGCGCTGAGACTGGCGGAGGAGTTGGACGGCAAGAAACTGCCCCGCAGCCAGTGGGGAGCGCTGCACGGGATTCCCGTCATCATCAAGGACCTGATGCATACGGCTGACCGCATGCCGACGACTGGCGGCAACCTTACGCTGAACGGGATGGTCACGCCGGATGACGCGACGATTGTGGAGCGGATGCGCGATGCGGGGGCGATCATCCTTGCGAAGTCGAATCTTGACGAGATGGCACGGGGCATCAACGGCGCGAGCGGGCTGGGCGGGCAAACACGCAACGCGTATGACACGAGCGTAAATCCGTCAGGGTCGAGCGCGGGATCGGGAGTGAGCATCGCGGCAAACTTTGGGGTGGTCGGCATCGGCACGGATACTTGAGGCTCGATCAGGAACCCGTCGGCGTACGGGTCACTTGTCGGCATTCGGCCAACGTACGGGCTGAACAGCAACGCGGGGATACTCCCTGACGCGCCGACATCCGATACGGTTGGGCCGATGACGCGCACTGTTCGGGATGCCGCCATTGTTCTTGGGGTGATCGCGGGACCTGATTCCAAGGACCCGGTTACTGCGCAGGCGGAGGGGCATGTTGCCTCGTCCTATACGGAGGGGTTGAGTTCCGAGGGTTTGCAGGGAGTCCGGCTCGGGGTGATCCGGTCGTTCTTCGGAGAAGGGGCGGAGGCCGGCAAGGTGACGGCGGTGATGGATGCCGCGATCTCAGATCTGGAGCGACTTGGGGCGACGATTGTCGATCCCGTCGAGATTCTCCATGCGGAGGACATCGTTTCGCAGGGGAACAATACGTGGGGGCGCTGGTTGTACGAGAATGGCGACGCCCTTGACGAGTATTTGAAGGGCCTTGGCGATCTCGCGCCGGTGACGTATGAGGAGCTGCGGGAGATGGGCTCGGGCGCGCCGCTCATCATGCCGTATATGGCCACCGGAGGGATGGACACGCCGGAATATCGGAAGGCGCTAGCGGAGAGCACGGAATTCACGCAGGAGGCGGTTCAGACTGCGATGGCGGAGCACAACCTGGATGCGCTGGTGTACCCGACGCTCAGTTTGCCGCCTGCACCGATTGGGCAGGCTCAAACAGGGAGCAACTGTCATCTCTCTGCATGGAGCGGCTATCCCGCCATCACTGTACCGGCGGGGTATACGGTGGACGGTCATCCGGTTGGGTTGGAGATGATCTCCACGGCATGGACGGAGGCGACGCTACTCAGGTTCGCCTATGCGTTTGAGCAGGGGACGCACCATCGGAGGGCGCCGTCGTTGGCACCGGGGCTCTCTAGGGAATAGAGACAGCTAACCCGCCAAAGCTGTCTGCGCGACCGCAGGCACGCGGTTAGATGTGTATTGGCAGCCGTCGTCGGCCAGAGTTTCCACGTAAATGACACAGACCTGCCGGTAGACGCGTGTAGGATCGTCAGGCAAAGGGCCGCCATATACCACTACCCAGACGAGGGAATCATCAGGATTATCGACAGTCGTTAGAAGGTCGTAAGAGAGATCTTCTCGGGTCATTTTCTTCAACGAGATGGTAGATGTCGGTATGCGGCCGGCTCGCCGGATGGCGAGTTGGGCAATCTGTTCCGGAGTAGCGGGTTCGAGGCCAGTCGGTCGTTCTGCCGTCAACGCGTCTTCAACTTCAACCTCTATCCACTCATCAGAGCACGCCATACAAAGGACTGTGGCAACGATGAGGCAGGACAAAACACAGGCACGCCAAAGCATCGTCCTGCAAGCTACATGATGAGGACGCGGACTTCTGTGATGAGGTCTGATTCCGGGGTTTCGGCGGGGTCCGAGAGATAGACCTCCATGGGCGGGGCGGCGGGCTGGATCTCCTGCTGGGCGAGCCAGGTGAAGAGAAGGCCGTATGAGGCGGGGATGCCGTCGTAGGGGCCTTTGTGGAGGACGCTCGCGTAGCGGCCGGCAGGGACGTTGATGACGCCGATGCCGTCGGCGTTCTTGTCCTGTTCAGGAGTTGACGGAGCGATGGGCGCCCAGGCGTCCCAATCGAGTTGGTCGGGCGGGGTGGTTGAGGGGTCGTCCTTGTAGGTGCCGCCGGGCGGCGCGACAATCTCCGCGCCCACGGATTCTATCCACTCGAGGAGTTTCCCAATTGCTTCCGGGTACTGCTCATACGGGCCTCGCATGTTGATGTAGGCGATGCGCTGCTCCGGCAGCTCCGCGATGCCCGGTTCTCCGATCTGTCTGTGTGCTGTCATCCCTGTCCCCCGTGCCCCGTGTAATCGATGGTCTATGCGTCGATTGTACGTCGTGACGTACACTGAGCGCATGACGGTGCGACAGAACCCCGAGCGCGTTCCCGGCATCACGCTGTTGCGGCTGGAGCCGGACGGCATCCACGCGGTGTGGGAGGACGGGCACGGGAGTCATTATCCGTATCGGTTCCTGCGCGGGAATTGCCCGTGCGCGATGTGCGTGCTGGAGGGGACGAATCAGCGGGTGGTGTTCGAGAAGGACGTGCCGGAGGACGTGATCGCGCTGGACTGGATGCAGGTGGGGCGGTACGCGGTGCAGTTTCTGTGGTCGGACGCGCACGAGACGGGCATCTTCACGTTCCAGTACCTGCGGCATTTGGACGGGGAATTGCGGGGGTAGCTGCGCTACGGCTCTCGGCTCGCAATCTGATTTCGATTCCCGAATGAAGTAGTTTGCCGCGTTCCGGCATGCTTGCAAAGTGAGTTTTTAGATTCCTCGGCTGCGCTCGGAATGACACGGTTTACGGCCGGGCGTCTTACTGTTCGCAGATGCGGAGCATCAACGTGTCGCCATTCTCCCATGGCGCGCTTGCGAGGCTCCATGTCCACGTCGCCGCCGTTTGATCGACGGTTGCGTCCGAAACGTTTAGAGAGGTGTCAATGGAGCCGTCCAGCTCAATGAAGTCCAGCATCTTCCCGGACAGCGAGACATGGTCATCCAGCGTCAAGACGACTTCATCATCATCGTCATTCCATATGATGCTCTCGATCTCATAGTCATCCCCGCTGACCGTGAACTCATCCGGATCAATAACGCCGTTCGAAGCGTCTGCGCCGATAGTCGTACCGATGGTGACCGGATCAAAGAATGCTTCATGTAAGGTGCCGGTGGGGGCGGTGACGGTGACGAACACCTCAAACCGTTTCTTCTCCAGGTCGGGCGTTCCGTCGCAGATGATGGATTCTTTTGGCCGCGGGCTGTAGTAGAACTTGTACTCACCTGCGGGCAGGGGGCGCACCGTGTTCGTAAACCTCGGCCATTCCCATCTAAACAAGGCCGCGTCGTTGCTGGTAAGCTGAAAGTCGCCGGCATGAGGCGGCGGGGTTGCCGGAAGATCGCTTCCAAACGGATCCGTGAACGCGATTGTTCCTTCAGCCAGGCCGGAACCGAGGTCGGCATCATAGCGTTGGTAAAAGTAACCCTCGCCGCCGAGCCGGACTATACTATCCAACCTATATTGGGCCTCACGCGCCCACTCGAGCTTTCGGTGGAGGCAGTCCTTGTACGCCTGGGAGCCGCCCCCTGCTGCGATTTCGCGGTCATTCGTCGCAATCTTCGCCTTTAAATCGGACAGCGTGATGGTTGGCGCGGTCCCGGACTGACCTGACGCCCCCGATGCCCCATCGGAGGCCGTTGGCGCATCCAGCAGGAAGCGTTGCGTATCTGATCTGCCGGATGCCCCGCCGGCACCGGACGAAGCGGCGGGCAGCCATCTCTTGTCCCATCTACTAGCTATCGTGTAGTAATCTTCCCACGGCTGGTCGATGTATATTCCTCCCAGCCAATACCGGTCTGCCCGACTGCTGCTGGGTAGCGCCGAATGGGTGTTCTTGAGAAAGAGGATAGCTTCCCTGCCGTCCCACTGCGTGTCCCGCCTGTCTTTCAGTACTTGCGCCTGCGTGACGGCGCTCCCGCTGCTGTCGAAGGTTTCCAGACCGTCCCAAGCCACCGCCACAAGCTCGTTGCCGCCACTTCCCCTCAGGTACTCCAACACCCGGAAACGGTAGTCCAAGGCGGCAACGTAGTCCGTCTGTCCCGTCTCTTGCTCCGCCACGGCAGCCACTGAGAGCAGCTGCACCCGGGCGATGACGTCCGCCCACGCTATCGTCTCCTCCAACGGCGCGACACCGTAGTAATTGGGGCCAGAGCCAGACATGAGGGTTGGCGCCTGTTGAACAGGCGTCGGTTCCGTTTGGGCATTGCAGCCCGCGAAGATAATGAGACCGGCCACGGCCACGCCCAGCAATAGCAGCTTAGTCAACATTTTGAAGTCTCCATACTGGTCAGTGCGGCTCGGTGCCGTGCCCATTGCCCTGCGGAGAAGGGGATTCTGTAGCTGGTGTCATAGGCATTGGCGTTCTATTGAGGTTTTAGATTCTTCGCTGCGCTCAGAATGACATGATGGATTGTTCCCCGTTCGGGAGCCCCTTTCGACAGGCTCAGGGCGAACGGGGGAGGCCGCCCTTCGGGCGGCACTGGATTCCCGCCCCGTATCGGAGTACGGGGCATGCTTTCGCGGGAA
>VXMO01000057.1 GCA_009841045.1 Dehalococcoidia bacterium | reverse complement strand
TGTCATTCCGGCCCTTCCGCTATGTGCTGAGCCACAGGATCCGGGACTTCCCCGACCCCCCGGCAAGGCCGTCATCGGGTTACAGCAACAAGATTGCTTTACCCCCCAAACCGCGGGGGAGGGGGAGGCCCGCCCTGTCGAACGGCAGGGCGGGCCCTTTTTGTTCTCCGCTCACCCTGAGCCTGTCGAAGGACTTGAGCAGAGGCGTGCTAGCAAGCGGGCCGCCCGGGAATTACCGGTCGTGGCCTGAATTCAAGCAGGTCCCACATCTCGGCTCCGCCGCGTGCGGTAGCGATGGGAGCTTCAAGCAGAACGGCGGCATCCAGAAGAGCCGTGCGGCACGAACCTGGCGACAGTGACTCAGCCCATGTCATGTAGTCGGCAAGATCACTTTCCGCGTCATCGGCGAGACCAAGCATCGCCTTCGCCAACGCCCGTGAATAAAGCGCCTGGCTATATCCCACCTGCACTGCCAGATCACAGTAGCGGAGCCCGGATCCGGCATCCCCCGCAACAACAAGCGCGCGACAGGTGGAGTCCTGGTAACGGAGGCTGTGTGGCGCGAACTCTGCCGCTTTCTCCAGGTCGGCGGCTGATTCTGTCAGAAAGCCGAGTTCCGAGTTGGCAAGCCCTCGGTGGAACCAGGCATCCGGAGATTCGGGTGCCAATTCGATGGCTTGGGTATATTCAGCGATGCTGCGCAGCACTTCCGCCCGCCCCCCGCGTGCCACAAACAGCAGGCCGGTAGTGACAAAGACTTCTGCCAGGCTCGGCTCCAACTCCAGCGCGTGATCAAGATCAGTTCGGGCCAGCGTAAGATCCGATGCCTGGCCGCGGGCGACGTACGCCCCGGCACGGTCGATGTAGGCGATTCCGTTGTCCGGAACAAGTTCAATTGCCTGTGAAAATGAGGCGATAGCGCGGTTGAGATCATCACTTCCGGCGTGGAGCATGTGCGCCCGGCCCCTGTTTGAGTGGGTTTCGGCATGGTCAGGCTCAATGGACTCTGCACGGAACAAGTCTGTCCGCGCCAACTGGACATCGCCCGCTCTGTCTCGTCGCATATAAGCAACGGCACGGCCATTCAAAGCGTCGACTGATAGCGGCTCCACTTCCAGGACAAGAGTGAACCATGCGATGGACTCGTCGTAGTCGAATCGCTGACCGTTGAGGTAGGCAATACCTAGCAGGTAGCGGACGTCAGCCAATGCGGCGGGGTCCTCGGGTGGCGGGATAGTCGCCCTCCTGAGGACGGCTTTGGCACGATCGTATTCCCCCTGGTCCAGGTAGACGCGTCCTGAAGTCATCAGAGCCACATACCGAACAGCGCCGGTCAGGTTCACATTGATGGTCGTCGGGAGTTCCGAGGGTGAGGATGCAATGTTGACGACGGGTTGTCCGACCGCTCCACTCGGACTTTGAGCAGTCGTGAACCGGGCCAGAACGCGTCCGCTGTCGTACTCGCCCCAGATTGTGAGCAGCGCGCCGGACCTCTCGGTGACGCTCCTCGCCTCGCCTTCTGTTCGGATGGTGTCCGGCCACAGGAATGTGCGCGCGTTTGCCAGCCCGGAAAGATGCAGCTCGGCATCAATCCGCTCCTGAAGCCGCCCTGAAACGTTGTACCCCTGCGCCCCGGCGGTGTAGTTGGCGAACGGCGCAAGCAGGATGAGGGATTCGCCATCCCTTGCAACGGTGGCGGGCAAAGGCGTAGCCGTCGGAACAGTAGCGGTGGCAGTTGGCGTTGCGGCGGGTGTGTAGGTTGCGATGGCGGTAGGTGAGGCAGGTATCGGCGTCGGATCAGGATCGATAAGGTTCAGGTTGTCTGTAACAAGAGCCAATCCTGCGCCCAGCAGCACAACCACGGCCACGGCGGCGACTGCGAGTGTCCACTTCTGATTGAGAGGGAATTGAGCGGTTGAGGGTTGGATAGCTCTATCCGCGCCCGTCTCTTTCTCTACGGCATCGCCATCGCTGTCATCACCGGTCGGAGACGCCGCCACGGGGCTATCCGGCTCAAAACCCGCCGCAAGCAGAAACTCGTCGCGTTCCTCTGGCGTCAGGCGGAGAACATCAGCGCAACGAGCAACGTCATCGCGGTGGCGAGGACGCTCGGTAACACCCTCTCGCCAGCGAATGAGGGTAAGGCGATTAACGTTGATGCGGCGCGCAAGTTCGGCATCACCGATGCCGGTGCGCGCCATGTATTCCGTCAGGAGATCGGCAAAGGTGCGCGAATGCGACATTTCTGACACTCGTTTCAATACGAATGAAACAGTGTTGTAGTCAGAATTGTACCCACTTTGGCGCGACTGTGGTTGCGGGGTCGGCGGCGGCTGAGCCTGGGGCAGTGACACAGGAGGCGCAAGAAATGTGTACAAGATGGATCGCGATACTAGCCTCGCTGTCCGTGGTCGTCGTCGCGACCGGTTGCGCGGCGATGATGGATCAAGAGGAGGAGGGAACCATGAGCCCTCAGCCTGCTGCCACGGCACTCGTCATCACCGGGTCTCAGGTTTTCCCGACGCCGACCCCATCAATGTCACAGTCCACTGACTCGCCAATACGATACGCGGTCGCTGCCATGGGCACTGAATTCGCCGAACTCCTGCGCCATAGCTACCGGGCGCGCGAAGGAAATCTGAGCGAGGTCGAGGCATACGCCCACTGGCTGCGTCGGTTACTCCCCGATGATACCGATGTGGCCGAGCTTGCCTCGATCGCAGCTCTCATCCAGCAGGCGGATGCCAGTAGTTGACGAGCGCGAGCGCGGGGGTTATTCCCGGCTCGCAATCAAAACTGCCGAGGAAAAGGAGTTGGCAGACTGCTTTTCGGCTCGATTGCACCGGGAATAGGGAACTGTGCCCGTTCCGTGCATATCGCGGAACGGGCACAGTCTTTTTGTTTGACAGGCGCAGAGCGCGGATGCTACGTTTCGACGGCAACAAAACGGTGCTAAGGGGGTAGAAATGGCACGACCGATTGTTCCCGTTCCGGACCCGGTGAGTCAGCCGTTCTGGGACGCTTGCAACGAAGGCAAGCTCATCGTTCAGTACTGCTCGATTTGCGACCGCAGGCAATATCCGCCCGAGGCAACTTGCCGCGACTGCGGTTTCGATTTCCACCTGAGCTGGCAGGAGACCAGTGGCCGTGCCAAGATTGTCGGCTACTCCATCACATATGACTCCCGCCTCGTTCAATGGCATCCACTGCAGCCATTCCTCAACGTCATCGTGGCGCTCGAGGAGGATCCTGTGATCAACTTCCACACGAACCTTATCGACGACTTCGGCACAAACCTGACTGAGGAACCGGACATTCCCATCGGCGCAACGTGCGAGGTTCAGTTCGTTGAGGCCGCGCCGGGACGCATGATTCCGGAGTGGAAGATCGTCAAGTAGAGATTCGCACAGGACTTAGGTCAAACAGGAAAGGAAGCTAACTCGATGGCACGTGAGAATTGGGAACGAAATCACGATCCCGTCGGCATCTGGAACGGGCGTGGCAAGGCTGCTCTCATCGCGCGCGGGCACTCCCCAACGGATCGCCGCTGGGACGGCGAGACGCTCGAGAAGTCCCTTGGCGCGTACATGATGATTGCCGTGCAGAACGCCCTCGATGACGCCGGCATCACCGTCGATGACGTTGACGGCATCATCGGTTCCGCAGGCGGGCAGCCGAACGGCGCGCCGTTGAGCGACGTTTGGGGTCCCCGTGACTACTTCGACCCACCCTACGATTCCGAAGACGGCCTGACACACGTCACCGGCCAATGGCTTCGGCAGCAGATGGGCTTCAAGAACATCAAGTACATCAACAACCATGGCGATCCGATCTGGAACCTCATCGGGCAAGCCGCGCAGGCCATCGCCGATGGGCGCGCAGAAACCGTGGTCGTGACGTACCCGAATGGGAACCTGCCGGGCCGCTACCACCAGGACCCCTCCAATGAAGCGCGCGGCGGCGCCGTGTGGCCGAACACGTGGGGCTGGGGTCTCTCCGGACAGGGCTTCACCTTCAACCAGTACTGCCAGAAGTACGGCACGAACCATGACCGCATGGCGCCCTTCGTCGTGCAGGAGCGGAAGAATGGGCTGCTCTGGGAGCACAGCTACTACGCGCAGCATGAGCCCGGCGAATTCACGGAAGAGGACTACCTGAACGGCCGCATGATTGCCCGCGACTTGAGCATCTTCGACTGCGACCGCCCTGTCCTCGCGGCCGCTGCGTACGTCATGACCACGGCTGAGAAGGCCAAGGACATGAAGCAGACGCCGGTCTACATCTGGGATCACACAGAGAGCCTGTTCTCCCCGCGCAGCCTGGTTCAGACCATTGATGACACCGAAGAGTGGACGGACATCCAGGCCCAGCGGTCCTACAACGGCTCCGGTATCACGGCGGACGACATCGACGTGTTCGCGCCGTATGACGGCTTCGCGGTCTTCACGCAGTACTACATCGAGGCGTGGGGCTGGCGCGGTGTCAAGCGCGGTGAGTCGCACGACTTCTACGCCGGTGACATCAGCCTGAAGGGCCCGAATCCGCTGAACTCCGGTGGCGGCAACATGGGCACGGGACGAATGCGCACCGTGTTCATCACCGATCCGCTTGAGCAGCTGCAGAACCGCGCAGGCGAACGCCAGATCACCGGCCGGGCCGAGATTGCGGTCAGTCACGGCGTACTGCCAATCACGGCAGGCACCGTTGTAATGAGCACAAACCCCGGCTAACTCTCGCGAGCATCCGAGAGGCTACAATAGCCCCCGCCAGATGGCGGGGGCTATTTCCTTTAATCGACTTCTTTCTCAATTGACTAAATATGCTCGATTCATTGAAGTAGTCAGAAGAACACATAGACAAATATAGAAAACATATACGGGCATTCCGATATTTTTCCCTGTGAATCACGTGCCCACGCGTTCCGTTGACATGTGCTTTGACGCCATGCTACAGTCCGCACGGCATACTAGTGTCAGTAGAAGAGTGGGGGGAGATAATGGCACGACCGATCGTACCTGTCCCGGATCCGGTGAGTCAGCCGTTCTGGGACGCATGCAACGAAGGCAAGCTTATCGTCCAGTATTGTTCGATTTGTGACCGACGGCAGTATCCGCCTGAGGCAACTTGCCGCGACTGTGGTTTCGATTTCCACTTGAGTTGGCAGGAGACCAGTGGCCGTGCCAAGATTGTCGGCTACTCCATCACGTATGACTCCCGCCTTGTTCAGTGGCATCCGCTACAGCCGTTCCTTAACGTCATCGTGGCACTTGAAGAAGACCCGGTGATCAATTTCCACACGAACCTTATCGATGACTTTGGCACAAACCTGACTGAGGAGCCCGATATTCCCATCGGTGCAACCTGCGAAGTACAGTTCGTTGAGGCCGCGCCGGGACGCATGATCCCGGAGTGGAAGATCGTCAAGTAGGCGCGGCAGTTTCCAGTCAGGAAATCGACGCGAGTCAATAAGAAAGGAAACCACACAGATGGCACGTGAAGTCAACTGGGAGCGAAATCACGATCCCGTCGGCATCTGGAACGGCCGTGGCAAGGCTGTTCTCATCGGGCGCGGGCACTCCCCAACGGATCGCCGCTGGGACGGCGAGACGCTTGAGAAGTCCCTCGGCGCGTACATGATGATTGCCGTGCAGAACGCGCTTGATGACGTCGGCATCGGTCTGGACGATGTCGATGGCATCATCGGTTCGGCCGGCGGCCAGGGCAACGGCGCGCCGTTGAGCGACGTCTGGGGCCCTCGCCCGTACTTTGATGCGCCCTATGACTCGGAGGACGGCCTGACTCATGTCACCGGCCAGTGGCTCCGCCAGCAGATGGGCTTCAAGAACCTTCGCTACATCAACAACCACGGCGACCCCGTATGGAACCTGATCGGGCAGGCCGCGCAGGCCATCGCCGACGGGCGCGCAGAGACCGTCGTTGTGACATACCCGAACGGCAACCTGCCGGGCCGGTATCACCAGGATCCCTCCAATGAGGCGCGCGGCCCTGCCGTGTGGCCAAACACGTGGGGCTGGGGTCTTTCCGGACAGGGTTTCACGTTCAACCAGTACTGCCAGAAGTACGGCACGAACCATGACCGCATGGCGCCCTTCGTCGTGCAGGAGCGCAAGAACGGCCTCCTCTGGGAGCACAGCTACTACGCGCAGCATGAGCCCGGCGAGTTCACGGAAGAGGACTACCTGAACGGCCGCATGATCGCGCGCGACCTCAGCATCTTCGACTGCGACCGCCCTGTCCTCGCCGCCGCTGCCTATGTCATGACCACGGCAGCGAAAGCCCAGGACATGAAGCAGAAGCCGGTCTACATCCTGGATCACACGGAGAGCCAGTTCACTCCGCGCAGCCTGGTGCAGACCATTGACGACACCGAAGAGTGGACGGATATCCAAGCCCAGCGGTCCTACAACGGCTCCGGCCTGAAGCCCGAGGACATTGATGTCTTCGCGCCGTACGACGGCTTCGCGGTGTTCACGCAGTACTACATTGAGGCGTTTGGATGGCGCGGCGTCAAGCGCGGTGAGGCGCATGACTTTTACGCCGGCGACATTAGCCTGAAGGGCCCGAACCCGCTGAACTCCGGCGGGGGCAATATGGGCACGGGACGCATGCGCACCGTGTTCATTACCGATCCGCTTGAGCAGCTGCAGGGCCGCGCGGGTGATCGCCAGATCACCACAAAGGCTGAGGTCGCAGTGACGCACGGGGTGCTGCCTATCACGGCGGGCACCGTTGTGATGTCCACTTCACCCGACTAAAAACTTCTGTCATAATACGGAGGTCATGATGTAACTCCCTGCCGTGCTGGCAGGGAGTTACATTACTAACAGCTAGCACATGGGGTGTAAGGTATGGCGATACTTCTGAGCTTTGACATTGATGGAACCCTCGAACTTGGGGATCCGCCAGGCGGAGTCACAACGGAGATGGTCCGCAAGGCACATGAGGTGGGTTTCATCATCGGCAGTTGCTCGGACAAGCCACTGAGCGTTCAGCGCAAGATCTGGGAGGATATGGAGCTAACTCCCGCATTTGTTTCAGCCAAGCACCAGCTTGGCAAAGTGAAGCGGGAGAATCCTGCGGACGCTTACTACCACATGGGGGATCGTGACACCGATTACCTCGCGGCAAAGGACAACGATTTCGGATTCTGGTGGGCCCATGAGGCCGCCGAGCAGCCGTGGCTCGAGTTCGACATGAACAACCACGAGCAGATTCCAATCTCTCCTATGTAAACTCGAGCTTAGGAAACAAAACGCCGCCCGTCAGGCGGCGTTTTCTGTTTAAGGAGCCTTTCGCGTTACAAGGGCTAGTTGGGAGGCGGAGCGATCTTGAGCGGAATCACTGCTGATTCATGGCCGTCGATGAGCCAGGAGACTTCGTAGTCGCCGTAGGCACGGAACGTGACACCACGCAAACCGAGAGCGATGCGGTGGGTCCGATGAGTGTAGCCGGGCTGCGGTCGGGCGATCTCCACCTGCGTCCTGAGAGCCGGGACGACATCCCCGCCATCAGCGTCAACGATATGAACTTCGACGGTCTTTGATCCTGCCTCCACGGCCTTGAAGCGGAACGCGGCCACAACGTAGAAGGCCGGATGATTCAGGGGAATTTCCTCAGTGAAGATGGTGTCGAAACCGATGCCAACCGCAGTCAGCTTGGACGAGTTTTCAGCGTAATCACAGATAAAAGCAAAGGCGACATCCATAGTTGATCCTCAGCGTGGGTCATTCGCTTCAAAACAATTCAATGGTCGGGGTGCCCGGATTTGAACCGGGGGCCCCCTGCACCCCATGCAGGTGCGCTTCCGGGCTGCGCCACACCCCGACCGACGTTTGCGCATAATACGCGTGAAGCACATGGCGACGCAAGCGGAGGGCATGCCGACGTAGGATAGTTGCATGCTTATTCGCCAATTGCATGAATGGGACATTTCGCCGACAGCGGCAGTAGCCTTGCAGCGGCAATTGGCTGCGAAATTGAGGCTGGATCAGAGCTTGCCTGAAAACGCAGTCCGGACGATTGCAGGCGTGGACCTCTCCCCGCCGGACGCGGAGTCCGGGCGCGTTCACGGGGCGGCCGTCGTCGTGGCATGGCCGTCACTTGAGGTGGTGGAGGTCTCGACGGCGGAGGGAATAGCAGATTTCCCGTACGTGCCGGGATTACTCTCTTTCAGAGAAGCGCCGATCCTCCTTGAGGCTTTGGCAGGACTGCGTACCAAACCTGATGTGATTCTTGTCGACGGACAGGGGACGGCGCATCCCCGTCAGTTTGGGATGGCGTGTCACCTAGGGTTGGCCATCGACGTGCCGACGATTGGATGCGCAAAGTCGCGGCTGGTAGGGCATCATCAAGAACCGGACGAAGAGAAAGGCGCGTGGACGCACCTCATGCACCACCGAGAACCTATTGGGGCAGTGGTGCGCACACGGACAGGCGTGAGGCCCATCTATGTTTCGCCCGGGAACAATATCGATCTTGATTCGTCGGTGAGATGGGCATTGGCCTGTTCTCCACGCTATCGCGTGCCCGTGCCAACCCGCTTGGCGCATAGGGCCGCCGCAGGAGAATCTCTCCTGTAAAATTAATCACAATGTAGACGGCATTAACTGACCTGGAGCCAGTGGATCGATGCAGGAAGTAAGGAACAGCGCTCAACAGCTGGTTGATCGAATCGCGACATATCTGGAGCGTCTTTGATTTGCCGGGCAAGGAATCTCGTGTCTCCCAATTGGACGTCGAGTCCGCGAAACCTGACTTCTGGAACGACGCGCAGCGGGCGCAAAGCGTCTTGAGGGAGGCGTCAACCCTGCGTGAGGAAATTGCCACATGGCAGTCCCTCGAAAAACGTGCGCGAGGTTTGGTAGACCTTGCCGATCTGGCGCTGAAGGAAGACGCATCAGAACTGGAATCTGAGCTTGAGGCTGAGCTTGAGGGTGTTCAGCAGGCTCTTGAGGGCCTCGAAGCTCAGGCGATGCTGAGCGGACCGCATGATGGGCGTTCCGCAATCGTGTCATTCCAGGCCGGAGCGGGCGGCATCGATTCGCAGGACTGGGCGCAGATGCTGGTCGCCATGTTCCGGCGATGGGGCGAATCACACGGTCACAGGGCACGAATTCTCGATTGGACTGACGGCGACGAGGCGGGCATCAAACGCGCGGATCTGGAGATCGACGGACCGAACGTGTATGGATACCTGAAAGGGGAAGCGGGAGTGCATCGCTTGATTCGGCTCTCGCCTTTCGACAACCAGCACCAGCGCCACACGTCATTCGCGCTGGTAGAGGTGCTGCCCGTCGTTGATGATGCCGTTGACGTGTCAATCAACCCGGAAGACCTGCGCGTGGACACCTTCCGCAGCAGCGGTGCGGGCGGGCAGAACGTCCAGAAGAACGAGACGGCAGTGAGACTGACGCATATCCCCACCGGACTCGTGGTTAGCGTTCAGAACGAGCGCTCGCAGGGACGGAATCGAGAAATCGCAATGCGGATCCTGATGGCGCGGCTCGTCGAGAGGGAGATGGCAAAGCGGCGCGAGGAAGAGATGCGGCTGCGCGGTGAGTTTGTTGCGCCGGAGTGGGGCAACCAGATTCGCACCTACGTCCTCCACCCCTACAAGATGGTCAAGGATCATCGCACGGGGCACGAGGAGTCGGATCCGGACGCCGTGCTGGCCGGAGAGTTGGACCCATTCCTGACCACGTGGCTGCGGGAGTCCGTGGGGAGGGAAGGATAACCGTGCAGTTGTCGCTCGGTAGGTCCCAGACACACCGATGGCTTGCCGCCTTTGCCGTTTTACTCATTATGCTTGTCGCTGCGACAGTGATGTCCGGCTGCTTCTTTCAGGAGGATCCGACGCCAACCCCGAACCCGTTTCTCATCCCGGGCACGTCAGAACTCGAATACCGCGACGATGAGTTGGGTTTCAGTTTCCGGTATCAGGATGACTGGCTGATCAGCGATCCCGAGGACACAGAGGGAATCGTCGTTTCCCTCGTGTCACCGGAGCGGACGGTCACTGTAGACATCGAGCGGGATCTGCCGCCGCCGCAAATCGACTTCATTTCATACGGGAGTGCGCGCATGAGGTTTTTCCAGCAGCTGCAGCCCAGCCTTGAAATCGTCGAAGAGACAGAAACTACCTTAACAGATGGAACGCCCGCGTATCACGCGAATTGGGTTTCGAGAGCCGTGGATGCCGAAACGACGGGGGAGACGCTCGTCGTCTTTCGCGGAGAGGGTGACGCCCGCGAGGCATTCATGATCGTCTCCTCAGGGCCCTCGTCGATGTACAGCGCGTGGACGGGGCCGATCCTGTTCTTCTACGAAACTATAACGATTGACCCGGCGTAGTCCCGGGTAGCCCAGCGGCTATTCACTTCCTTCGCCGCCGCCCATCCCCGCGATGATTCGCTGAATCGCGCTGACGGCTGAAAGCGCGGTAATGGCAACGGCGCCGATCAACGGCTGCGCAACAATCAACCCGACAGACAGGATGACGACTCGAACCGAACGCGGCGCAGGAATAAATCCACCGCGATTCAGCCCCAGGCCTTCTGCGCGTGCTCTCGCGTAACTCACCAGCATTGAGAGAGCCAGCGCAGCTGCGGTCGCCACGACTGCGAGAGTGTCATCTTCTTGCGCAAAGTAGAAGCTCAGACCGATAAGCAGTGCCGCTTCTCCTACCCTATCCAACACGGAATCCAGGAAAGCGCCGGTACGAGACACGGAATCCGTGTGACGCGCGAGCGCGCCGTCCAGACCGTCCATCAGGCTTCCGGCGAGAAAGACAAGTCCGGCAGGCAGCAGCGCGCCTTGGCTGGCCAAATAACCCGCGCCCACAGCGATAAGGGCGCCAAGGACAGTCAGGTGGTTTGGGCGAACACCGACCTCCGCGAGTACACGGACGATGGGCGAGCGGATCTTCTCTACGACATCCGCGAAAAAGGACAGACGACTCACGGCATCTTATAGGGCCGACACAAGCAGCCGTCGGCCTTCGCGTTGACGGATAACTCTAATCCGCGGATGAAGATCCGCGACTCACGTAGATGCTGAGCCTCTCGAGGAGCTGCGATTCGATAGTGCCCTCTTCAGGACGACGGCGGCGGCGACCACGCCGTCGTCGCCGACCCTCAATACTCCGAAGCACTTCATAGATACGGCCCATCGTAACCGCGCCCCAGTCCACTGAGGCCTGCGTCATGTCGCGCTCTCGCTCAGGGCCATAGATAGCGATCGTGGAGTGGTTTGCTCCTCGCCCTTCGAGTTCAACCGTCTCGCCCGTGTAGTCGGCGACGGTCTGCCGTATTCCCTCAAGGTCCGGGTCCTGAACGGACTCGTTATTGAGGATGATCTGGACCGCGAAGCGTCCCTGCCGTCGGAAGGCCCAATTGAGGCCAATCTTGCCTCGGCCCATGCGGACAATTCGCTCACGTGGCCCTTCTGTGCGGGAGAGGCGCGCATCGGGCATTCTGGCCTGGAAACTTGCAACGAGTTGGTCCCAGAAATCCTCTCGTGAGGAGAAAGCAGCCGCGACCTCCTCTGCCTCGGTCGAGGGCCCGGGCGCCGTTTCAGTTGTCGGGGCGGCCTGAGACCTGGTTGATCTGCTTCCCGGTGGGCGGCCACGCCTGCGGCGAGGAGCTCCGGCGCCCGCTCCGACGGAGGTCCCGGCAGGAACGCCCTGCATTCCCTGGAGGATGACGCTTTGCTGTATCCGGGCCGCTATGGTCATGATATCGAGGATTTCATTGTTGCTGATGCCGTCTGCCAGTGCATCAGACACAGCTTGCCTGATTGTTGCCTCGTCACGAACTGCCGCAGCCGTCGCGAGCGCCACAATAACGGAAGTCCTGCTATCAAGAGATATTCCCAAGGAATTCTCGCCAAGTAACCCTGTCACTTTCCCTCACTCCCCTATCGTGATTTGCCCCACCGAAGAGTTAGTAGTGTGGTGTCTTCACTTTTCCGTCAAAGTCAGGCTTCTCAGCAGTCTTTGTTTGGCATCAGAGTGGTAATTTGCGCGGCCTAACCGGTGCGTGAAGTGCCGCGTACGTGACTCTGTCCCGAACGACTCGAATTTACATGAGGCCGGCGAGAAGTTCTTTCGCCTCCGGCCTGAGCATCTCCGGTGTCCATGGCGGATCCCAAACGATATCCACCTGTGAATCATTCACACCTTCGAGTTCAAGAATGCGATTCTCCACTTCGGGGCCAACTGTGCCGGCCATTGGGCAGCCCGGAGCAGTAAGCGTCATCGTGACGTAGACGCAGTCATCTCGAATATCTATGTCGTAAATGAGACCAAGGTCATAAATGTTCAACGGAATCTCAGGGTCGTAACATGTCCGCAAAACATCGACTACTTGCTCTTCAGTAATTGTATTAGGCACGCCAGCCTCCTAGTGCCGAAGATTCATCTCAACTTGCCCCATTGCGACCAGCATACACTCTTTTGTAGAGGGTGTAACTTCACGTCTTGCAAGCATAATCCTATGCTGGTTCTATGAGCATATGGCACTAGTGACACACTTGGCACTTGGAGGCTAACAGGAAAATGGCAGCTTTTGATGTAATTGTTCTCGGGGCTGGTCCCGGCGGATATGTTTGCGCAATACGAGCGGCGCAACTGGGACTGAGCGCAGCTATTGTTGAACCCGAAGAACTCGGTGGCCTGTGTCTCAATTGGGGGTGCATCCCGTCAAAGGCCTTGCTCCGCAATGCCGACGTGCTCAATACGATCAACAATGCCGCGGATTTCGGCATTACGGTTGGATCAGTAGACGCAAGCCTCGATGAGGCAATCACACGATCACGCAGAGTCGTCCATCGGCTAGTGCGTGGAGTTACAAGTCTCCTGCGTTCAAACAACATCACTGTCGTGAATGGGCGCGGGGTCTTGCTGGACTCGCGCCGGGTGCTGGTGGACACGGAGTCGGAGCCGTTGGAGGCCAATAAGGCGATTGTCATTGCAACCGGTGCACAGGAACGCGAACTTCCCGGCCTTGAAATCAATGGTGAAACCGTTGTGACAAGCAGGCATGCGCTGGATCGACGCGACCTGCCGGAAAGAGTGTTGATCATAGGCGGTGGCGCGACGGGGTGTGAATTTGCCTATTTCTACCGCTCATACGGCAGCGCGGTGACGCTGGTTGAGTTGATGCCCAGCCTGTTGCCGGGGGAGGACGCGGAGATTACGGCTGCGCTACAAGATTCCCTAACGCGTCAGGGCATCGAGGTCTTGACGGAAAGCCGTGTGAATCGCCTGACAGATGGCGGGGCGGAATTGGACATTGCGGGCACATCGCGCGTCATTCCGTTCGATATGGCGCTCGTGGCCGTGGGCATGCAGGGGCGAACGGAAGGCCTGGGTCTTGAGACGGCAGGAGTGGCAACAGGGCCGGGCGGTTACATCGAGTGTGACGACACTATGCAGACTAATATCCCCGGCGTGTATGCAATCGGCGATGTAACGGGGCCGCCGCTCCTCGCCCACGCGGCGATGGCTCAGGGAGTATTGGCGGCAGAGACTATCGCGGGCCATGACACCCAGCCGCTCATCAAGGAAGACATACCCCGGGCCGTGTACTGCCACCCGCAAGTGGCAAGCATGGGAATCACGGAGGCGCAGGCAGAAGAACGCGGCATCACCGTCAACGTCGGGCGCTTTCCCTATCGCGCAAACGGAAAGGCGCTGAGCCTCAACGATTACGCAGGCATGATCAAGGTCGTCAGCGACGCCGAAACAGGAGCGCTGCTTGGCGCGCAGATGGTCGGGCCGGAGTGCGCTGAACTGCTCGGTGAGTTGTCCGTCGCGAAGCTGCTGGAGGCGACGCCGCTGGAGATTGGGCGCGCCATTCATCCTCACCCCACGCTTTCCGAAACTTTGATGGAGGCGTCGCTTGCGGCTTTCGGCGAAGCCATACACATGTAGACTCTGTGTATGGAGGCGAAATAGCTCGTGAGCACATCGATAGACTCTACGCTTCCGCGTTCTGAGCTTCTGACAATGCTCAGGACGATGAAGCTGATCCGCCGGTTTGAGGAGCGCAGCGCCGAGCACTATGGCCGGGGAAACATCGGCGGCTTTCTGCACCTGTACATCGGCGAGGAGGCCGTCGCCGTCGGCGTAATCTCACCACTTCGGGATGACGACAAGATCGTCACCCATTACCGCGATCATGGTCACGCGCTCGCACGTGGCATGGATACCGCGGCATGCATGGCGGAGCTCTTCGGCAAGTCAACAGGCGTGAGTGGCGGCAAGGGCGGCTCCATGCATTTCTTCGACGTCGAAAAGGGATTTATGGGCGGGCATGCCATCGTCGGCGGTCAGTTGCCTCTGGCCGTTGGGCTGGCGTTTGCCAATCGCTATCGCGGCGAGGACTCCCTCGTGGTGTGTTTCCTCGGCGACGGAGCCGTCAACGAGGGAGAGTTCCATGAGTCGATGAACTTGGCCTCGCTATGGAAGCTGCCGGTGCTGTTCCTGTTGGAAAACAACGGATTCGGCATGGGCACGCGAGTGGAACGAGCATCGGCCCAGCCGATCATTCATCGCCTTGCCGACCGCCACAACGTGCGCAGCCACCGTGAGGAGAACGGTCAGGACGTGTTCGCGGTACGGCAAGCGACGCTGGACGCCATCGAGTACATCCGCGACGGTAACGGGCCCTATTTCCTCGAGGTCATGACGTACCGCTTCCGCGGGCATTCCATGGCAGACCCGATTGAGTATCGCCAACAGCACGAAGTCGAGCCGTGGCTGGACTTGGACCCGATCAAACTGCTTTCCGATCGACTGCTTGAGAATAATCTGACCACAGAGGACGAAGTAGGCGCCATTGATGAGGATGTGGAGAACGAGGTGAACGAAGCGATTCAGTTCGCGTTGGACTCCCCCTTCCCTACCCCGGACGAACTTTATACGGACATCTACGCATGAGGAGTCAGACGTGGCGCAACTGACGTACCGTGAGGCAATCCGCGCCGGGCTGGAGGAGGCGCTTCAGTCCAATCCTGAGACGTTCATCATGGGTGAGGACGTGGGCGCCTACGGTGGCTCCTATGCCGTGACCAAGGGGTTTATGGAGGAGTACGGCGAGGAGCGCATTATCGACACGCCGATTGCCGAATCCGGTTTCGTCGGCACGGGCATCGGCGCGGCGATTGCGGGCATGAGCCCAATTGTCGAAATCATGACGATCAACTTCTCACTGCTGGCCATGGATCAAATAGTCCACATCGCCGCCAAGGCTCGCTATATGTCAGGCGGGCAAATCAGCGTGCCAATTGTGATTCGAACGGTGAGCGGCGGAGGCAACATGCTCGCCGCAACCCACTCGCAGAGCCTTGAGGCATGGTACGCGCGTGTACCGGGACTCAAGGTGGTGACGCCGTCCAACGCAGCGGACGCGCTGGGCCTGTTGCGAACCGCCGTCGCTGATCCCAACCCCGTGATGTACGTGGAGCACTCCCTCCTCTATGGGAGCCGTTCAGAGGTGCCGGACGAGCACTATACGATACCCTTCGGCTCGGCGCGCGTGGCGCGCGGCGGGACGGATGTGAGCATCATTGCCTACCTGAGGATGGTGCCCGTGGCCCTGCAAGCGGCAGAACTGCTGGAGGAGGACGGCATCGATGCCGAGGTGATCGACCTGCGCTCCCTATTGCCGTTGGATACGCAGACATTCATCGATTCCGTCCACAAGACCAATCGGGCGGTTGTCGTCGAGGAAACGTGGGAGTTCGGCGGATTCGCGGGCGAGATCATCGCCCAGATCAATGAGAAGGCATTTGACTCGCTGGACGGACCTGCGCTGCGGGTCGGCGGGGTAAATGTGCCAACGCCGTATTCCCGTCCTCTGGAGCTGCTGACGATTCCGACGCCGGAGATGGTGGCGGATAAGGTTCGGAGCCTGTTCTAGGTCGCATCGAAGGGAGAGGCAGACGTGGCAAGTGACGTAATCATGCCGCAGATGGGCTTCGACATGACCGAAGGAATGGTTGTGCGGTGGCTGAAGCACGAGGGCGATGCGGTCACGCGCGGTGAGACCATCGCCGAAATCGAGACGGATAAGGCGACCGTTGAGCTTGAGGCATACGAATCAGGCGTCATGGCCCGAATCCTGGTGCCCGAGGGCGTCATGGTGCCCGTAGGCGAAACGATAGGCCTGATCACAGCGCCGGGGGAAGACATCCCGGATGTTGCGGCACCCACGCCCTCTCCACGTGCTGCAGCGCCACCCGCAGATTCCACACCCCCCACACCCCCTGCACCGCCGGAGCCGGTCGAAGCTGCCGCACCTGCTGAAACCGCTAGAGAGGAGACGCCGTCCGCGAGCGCTCCGGTAACTCCCGTGGCACGCCGCATCGCGGAGCAGGCAGGTGTTTCCGTGGCGGAGGTGCAGGCCAACGTGACCGGCACCGGTCCTCGCGGACGAATCACACGCGGCGATATCGAAGTCTGGTTGGAGACTAGAGGGGCTGCGGCGTCGGAGCCTGTCATTCCTCAAGCGCCGGCACAGGTTGAACCGACTGCTCCGGAGCCGGGCGATGGAATCACCGTCGCCGAGCCGCCCGCGTCAGGTCAGGTAGGAATTGTGGTGCCGGCGGGCCTGCCACCGATGCGACAGGCCATCGCGCGGCGAATGTCTCTCAGCAAGCTAACCGCGCCCCATTACTACGTGACAGTAGAAATCGACATGACACGCGCCGTTCAAATGCGCGCGGAAATCAATGAGGAACTGGACGCGGAGAACCGCGTCACGGTAAACGATCTCGTCATCAAGGCAGTCGCCACGGCGCTGCGCTCTCATCTCCATTTCAACGTAACCGTGCAGGCGGAGGGGATCATTCCGAATCCAACCATTGATGTGTCCATCGCCGTGGCTACGGATGGGGGCGGCCTCATCGCGCCGTCGATGCCGGATGTTGGCGACGCCAGCCTCATCGAAACGGCGGCGCGTTCACGGGATTTGTCGCGGCGGGCCCGCGAGGGACGCCTGCGTCCGAACGAGGTCAGCGGAGTGGGATTCGCGGTGTCCAATCTGGGCATGTATGACGTGAAGGACTTTGTAGCCATCATCACGCCACCGAACGCAGGCGCGATTGCCGTAGGGTCAGTGCAGTCCACCCCTGTTGCGCGAGATGGTCAGGTGGTTGTGGCGGAGATGATGTCGGCGACCCTCTCCGCGGATCACCGGGCCACAGACGGCGCGGAGGGCGCGCGTTTCATGAACGAGATACGGCGGATCCTGGAACGTCCGTCACTTCTGCTTCTTTAGCTTCGCGGGCCCTCAAGCTCGATGTTCTGGACAGGCGGCGGGGTGTGGGCATGACCGTGGCTTGCAGCCATCTCGCCTGCCTGGATGAAGGCGTTCAGCGCCTCGAGAACGAAGTTCTGGGGAGATAGTCCAACCTCCCTCGACAAATCCTTAATCTGCTTGGCAAGCACGCCGCTGAACGAGACAATTAACCCTTCCTGGTGCGCCCACGCATCGAGTCTTTCGATCTGGTCCGGGCGAACATTGAGAATAATCTCCCCCTCGTCGGGGCGCGTGGCTTGCCCGCGCATGATGTTGACTCCGCCGGGTGCCGTTTCAGCCCAGAAGTCCCCCTCATCTGACCGGGAAATGACGAAGCGACCGGGATAGAGATTCATGTCCTTTTCTCCCACTCTTTGATTGGTGGTCCCATTAGGCCGGCGGCACATCCTGCGTGGACACCTTTGCGGGCCTGCATGTATACTGCCCTAAATTGACGTTCTGTCGATACGCACGTCATTTGGAGGGTGAAGTCGTGATTATGCTTACTGAGTCGGCTGCCGAGAAGATTCTTGATCTGTTCAAGGAGCAGGAGACCGAGGGTGCCGCTCTGCGAGTATTCGTCAAGGGCGATGACAATGGACAGCCCGCATACGGCATGGCCATTGAGCCTGACCCAAGCGACGCGGACGAGGTGATTGAGAGTTTCGGCGTCAAGGTCGTCGTGGATGAGGAAAGTCTTCCGTGGGTCATCGGCTCCGAGATTGACTTCATTGACAGCCTTGAGCGGACAGGCTTCACGATTCGCAACCCCAACATGGGCGGCGGAGCTTGCGCATGTGGTGGCGGTGGCGGAGGAGCCTGCGGTTGCGGCGGTCACGGAGCAGGTGGCGGCGCGTGCGCGTGCGGCGGCGCTGGAGCAGGAGCCTGCGCATGCGGGCATGAGGAACACGCCGAGGAGACGGCGGGAGCTACCCAAGCTCATTAGTCCGCAGCGGAATCGCGAATACCGAGGGGAGCCATCAGGCTCCCCTCATTCTTTACGGCGTCCTAAACTGATCACACTAACGTGACCATTAGGGTCGTGCGTGTCCTTGTATGATGACAATACGAAGGGCGCTGAACGGAAGGCGAAATGACAATCGCCGAGACATCCATCCTGATCGTTGATGACGAGCCCGCGTTGCGGGAAGCGCTGACCTATTCTCTGAGCCGTGAGGGGTATGCGGTAAGTTCCGCCGCCACATCCGCGGAGGCGCTCGCCAGGATGGACAGGCAGATGCCGAACTTTATCGTTCTCGACCTCGGCCTACCGGATGCGGACGGCCTTGAGTTGTGCCGGACAGTCCGCAGCCGCAGTTCCGTGCCAATCCTGATGTTGACGGCACGGCAGTCCGAAGTAGACAAGATCGTTGGGCTTGAGATGGGCGGCGATGATTACATGACCAAGCCTTTCTCCATGCGTGAGCTACTTGCCCGTATCAAGGCCATCCTGCGTCGCTCATCCCAAGAGGCTGATGCGAAACAGACGGATACCGTCGAGTTCGGTGAGACAATCATCGACCGCCTGGCGCATCGCGTAACCCACAAGGGCGAGGAGATAACACTGACACCGCTTGAATTCGAAATGCTGTCATTCCTGGCCGAGAATCGCGGCATCGTATTCAGCCGTGAAACCTTGCTGGATCGCGTCTGGAAATACTCGTATCCCCAGGGAAGCCGCACTGTTGATGTGCATATGCGATGGCTGCGGCAGAAAATAGAGGATGATCCGGCTCGTCCGAAGATTCTCCTCACGGTGAGGGGCGTCGGCTACAAACTGGAGGCGTGAATGCCCCGGATAATGCAGGGCCGTATCGGGTTGGCCCTGTGGGGCAGCTTGATTCTTGGCCTCATCGCGTTAGCGATCATCTCCTGGATCCAGCTTGGCCAGATCGGGGAGGACGCCGGGGGAGCCGACGTTGAACCCTATCGGCGGCTTCTCCTGTCCTCATCAGTTGCCGCGGGCATCCTCATCGTCTTGCTCTTGGTGGTTACGAGGCAGCGCATGGCGGCGCCCTTGCAGCGCCTCGCTCGAACGCTTCGGGCCGGTCAGCCACCGGTCCCTGAGGATTTTGCTACTACGACTCCACAGGTGCGTGACATTGCGCTGCTGATCAGCCGGCTGATGCAGGAAGAACGCGGCATTTCCAACATCGTGGAAACCCAGCAAACGCGGCTGGTTTCCATTCTGGACAACCTGAACGTTGGGGTGATTGTGCTTTCGGAGGATGAGCATGTGCTGCTTGCGAACCCGGCAGCGGCCCAGTTGTTCGCCTTCACGCAGCAGGTCGATGAGACGACCACGCTCATTGGATTGGTACGTGACTACGAGGCGGCGGAGATTGCGCGCAGCGCCCTGCGAGAACAGGCAGCGGCGGTGGGTGAAATAACGCACGGCGGCGAACCCGCCCGCACGACGCGGCTCGTTGCATCGCCCTATCGGGAAGGCAGAGAGCGACGCGTTCTACTTGCGGCATACGACGTGTCTGAGGAGCACCGGGCACAACGGCTGCGTCACGAGTTTCTTGCGAATGTGTCACACGAGATCCGCACGCCGCTCGCTGGAATCCAGGCAACCCTTGAGACTCTGGACCTGGGGGCAATCGATGATCAGGACGCGGCGAGACCCTTCGTTTCAAGCGCCCTTGTTGAAGTACAGCGGTTGACCACGTTCGTGGAGAGTCTGCTTGACCTGTCACGGATGGAGATGGGGTGGACGCGTTTGTCTCTGCAACCAATTGACGTAGGAGACATAATCGACCGCTGTGTTGGAATGATGGCGTCGATGGCGTCGCGCGCCGACATTGAGTTGGTTGTTGACCTGCAGCCCGGCCTGCCCGAAATCAACGCAGACCCGGGTCGCCTCCACCAGGCGATGGTCAACCTTGTGCATAACGCCATCAAGTTCACACCGGCCGGCGGGCGCGTGACCGTCTCCGCGGACAGCGGCAACGCCTCCGTGCGGCTCCGCGTCAGGGATACGGGCATTGGCATTTCGCCGAACGATATTTCAATGCTCATGAATCGCGTTGGACAAGGCGACGAAAGTGGGATGCGGGGAGGAGGATTGGGCCTCGCCATCGTAAGACAAGTCGTGGAGGCTCACCAAGGCGAGGTGCATGTCGAGAGTGACATCGGCCAAGGGTCTGTTTTCTCGCTGCGTTTGCCTGTTGCAGGAGATGGCGAACAGGGGTAGATCCATCGCCCCGCTCAGAATGACACTGGCCGTCGTTCCGCTGCGGGCAGAAGGCTCAAAAAATTGCCGCGCGGGGGTTCGGATGGTAAACTTTGCCCTGTAAGGCAACGAGAACCGCGCGTATTGAGAGGTGGGGCGGCAATCCCACTTTTTTTATTAGCGGCGATTGTTGCAGGAGACTGTCCGGCAACGGAAATGAGGCAGGTATGAAGAGCGATTTCTTGCTCGCGGTAACGCAGTTGGCGACGGAACGCCGACTGCCTCGTGATGTCGTTCTCGGAGCCATTGAGGACGCGGTGAGATCTGCGTACAAGCGCGATGGAACCGAGACCGATGACATCGAGGTGCAGATACTGCCCACGACCGGCGAGATTATCGTCACCCTCAACAAGGCCGTCGTCGAGACAGTTAACCAACCAGCCGAAGAGATCACGCTCGAGGATGCTCGCCTGATCAAACCCGGCGCCCAAATTGGCGACGTAATCTCTGTGGAGGAGAGCCCGGAGGACGCAGGCCGCATCGCCGCGCAGACTGCAAAGCAGGTGGTCATGCAGCGCCTCCGTGAGGCCGAGCGAGACCAGGTCTATGACGAATACGCCGGCCGCATCAATGAGTTGATGACCGGTGTGGTGCAAAAGGTTGAGCAGGGGCAGGTCATCGTCGGACTAGGACGGACTGAGGCAACTCTTCTGCACACAGAGCAGGTGCCAAGCGAGCAATACTATCCCCGCCAGCGCATCCGTGTCCTTATCCAGGAAGTCGAAAAGGGTATTCGCGGGCCAAGGATCCTGGTATCACGAGCTCATCGTGACCTGATTCGTCGGCTATTTGAACTGGAAGTCCCGGAGATCATGAGCGGCACAGTTGTCATCAGGAACGTCGCGCGAGAACCCGGCTATCGTTCCAAGGTGGCCGTCGAGGCACGACAGGAAGGTGTCGACCCCGTTGGTTCGTGCGTCGGCTTGCGGGGCGTGCGCATCCAGAACATCGTCAATGAACTGCACGGCGAGAAGATCGACGTCATTCCGTGGAATGAAGACCCATCCGTTTACATTGGGCACGCATTGAGTCCGGCGCAGACGTCACGCGTGGAGATCACGGGTGATCGTTCGGCGCTTGTGGTCGTGCCGGAGCAGCAGTTATCGCTTGCAATTGGCCGAGAGGGCCTTAATGCCCGGCTTGCGGCGCGCCTGACCGGCTGGAGAATAGACATCCGCAGCACGTCAGAGGTATTGGCGGAAGAAGCGGAGCGCGCGGCGCGCGGGCCGGAGCAGGCTGCTGTGGCTGAGCAATCCGTTGAAACGGAAGAGCCTGAGGTTGACGCCGTCGTGGCAGAGGCCGTCAGCGTGGCCGAAGAGGCTGAGGCCGAGGCGGCAGCGGAAGCAGCTCCGGTAGAGGAGACGCTTGCAGCCGCAACAACGGTTGAGTCAGCCGAGACCGACGAGAACGAGGTTGAAGCTGCTGAGGAGCTCGAAGCTGTGGCTACCGCCGAGGTTTCGCCAACCGACGAGGCGCAGACCACTGAGGCTGCCGCTCCCGAGGCTTCCCAGACCGAAGAGGATATCGAAGAAGAGCTTCGTAAGCTGCAGGAAGAGGAAGAGGCGCTGTTGCGCGCTCTTGAAGAGGCCGAGGCGGAATCTGACGAGGACGACGAAGACGAAGAGGCCGATGAGAGCGACGAGGAATCGGCGTCATTCGACTTCGATGCATTCCTGCAGGAATACCAGTCAGAGCGTCAGGGCGAGACGAGCGGTGGCATCCGATTCGCTGAGGATATTTTCCCGGAACGCGGCGGGCGTTTCCGTGGCGGCCGAGACGAACGGCGCGGCGGGAGGAGAGGCGGCAACCGCTAGACGTGACGGTAGAAACAAGAGGGCGACAGCGACAGGGCACGGAGGCGCGGCGCAAACCACAGAGGACGTGCATCGCCTGCCGGCAGACACGAGCCAAGCATGAGCTCGTGCGGGTTGTTCGTAGCATCTCCGGCGTGGTTTCGGTTGACGGCACCGGCAAGCTCTCTGGACGCGGCGCGTATCTCTGCGCGAACGATAAGTGCCTGGAACGTGGCCTGCGCGGCCCATATCTTGAAAATCGCCTGCTAATCGGGACGCCTCTGTCGTCAGAGGAGCGTAATCGCATCCATCAAGAGGCTCAAACCGTAATTGAGAGCCGTCGGGGCGGCGAGGTGACCTCGTCATGACCACACAGCGACGCGCGGCGGACTCCGAAGAGCGGGTGCTGGAGTTGTCCCGTGGGATCACCGTGGGCGAACTCGCGGAGCACGTTGGCGCGAATCCCGTTGAGGTCATCAAGAATCTGATGCGCATGGGCGTGATGGCGGGCCTGAACGATGCCATCGACGCTGATGTCGCCACGCCAATCGCGAAATTCTACGGCTTTGACGTCAAGGAAGCAGAGGCTGCGGACGCCGCTCTGGGTGAGCGGATGGCGGACGCGGAAAAGACGGAAAACGCCCAGCCGCGTCCTCCCGTCGTCACGGTCCTCGGCCATGTTGACCACGGAAAAACGAGCATCCTTGACGCCGTCCGAAAAACCAACGTGGCGGACGGAGAGGCAGGCGGTATCACGCAGCATATCGGCGCATACCAGGTGGATGTCCAGGGAACCCCGATCACCTTCCTGGATACACCGGGCCACGAAGCGTTTACGACGCTCCGGGCCCGTGGAGCGAACGTCACGGATATCGCCGTGCTTGTGGTGGCGGCGGACGATGGTGTAATGCCGCAAACAATTGAAGCCATCAACCACGTCAAGGCGGCCGATGTACCGATCATTGTGGCAATCAACAAGATGGATGTGCCGGCTGCCGATCCCGAGCGCGTGAAGCGTCAGCTTTCCGAACAGGAAGTGTTGGTGGAGGATTGGGGCGGAGACGTTCTGAGTGTGCCGATATCTGCACGAACGGGCGACGGCATGGATGACCTGCTCGAATCTCTACAGCTTGTGGCTGAAATCTCCGAGCTAACAGCCGACCCTGACGTTTCGGCCCGTGCAACGGTGATTGAGGCACGCCTGGATCAGAACCGCGGCCCGGTTGCTACCGTTCTGGTGCAGTCCGGAACACTGAAGACCGGAATAACAGTGCTCGTGGGAGCAACGTGGGGCCGTATTCGGGCGATGACCGACTTTCGTGGCAATCGCCTTGACGAGGCGGGGCCATCGATGCCCGTAGAAATCCTTGGTCTGACTGATGTGCCGCGGGCCGGTGATGTACTGCAGGTTGCCGAGTCTGATCAGGATGCGAGGGCGGCTGCCGCGGAAAGGGCAGACGCAACCGAGACCGTCGACCGACGACAACCGTCAAGCCTTGAGCAGTACGCCTCACAGATCGGCAGCGGAGACGCTCGAGACCTGAATCTGATCATCAAAGCGGACACGCAGGGCAGCCTCGAGGCGCTGCGAAGCTCGATTGCCCGCTTGGGTAACGAGTCGACCCGCGGCAAGATCCTGCACACGGACGTTGGATCAATCACGGAGGGTGACGTTCTGTTAGCCACGGCCTCAGACGCGACCATCCTCGGATTCAACTCCCGCATCGAAACGGCAGCCCGCCGCCTTGCCGACTCACGCGGGGTGGAGATCCGAAACTACGCCATCATCTACCAGTTGCTGGACGATCTTGATAATGCTCTGCGCGGACTGGCAGCGCCGCTGCTGCAAGAAGTTGAAGAGGGCCGGGCAGAGGTTCGGCAGGTCTTTGATATCCGTGGCGGCCGCGTGGCAGGGTGTCTCGTCACGGAAGGACGCGTGCGCCGCACGTCACTGGCGCGCGTTCTTCGAGACGGAGAAGTCATCACGGACGCTCCCATCGCCAGCCTGCGCCGCTATCGTGATGAGGCGCGTGAAGTGAACGCGGGCCAGGAGTGCGGCATCGGCATCGAAGGGTTCTCGGACTTCGAAGAGGGCGATGTCATCATGACGTACGTGCAGCAGGAGCGGCCGTCCTACTAACCCCCGCTTCGGCGTGCAGTTACAGTGGGCGCAATAGGAGGGCTCCATGTCAAGGCGCACGGAACGCGTCAATGAGCTCCTTCGCGATCACATCAGCACGGTATTAGCTCGTGACATTAATGACCCGCGCATAGACGGGATCGTTACGATTACGGCCGTGGAAACGTCGCGGGATTTGGCCCATGCGCGAATTTGGGTGAGTGTGGCGGGCGAGCAGGAGGACGCGCAGCGCACCTTGCAAGGATTGCGTTCTGCTTCGGGTTTCCTCCAGCGCGGCCTGATGAGACTCGGGCTACGGAGAACCCCTGAACTCAACTTTGTCATCGACGACACAATCGCAAGGGCTGACCGGATCAATCAACTGTTGGACAGCGTCAGTCCAGGTGAGCAGCCATCCGGATTAGCAAATGGGGAAAAGCGTGGCAAACACTAACTTGCACGGCTTTCTCTCAATCTGGAAGCCTCGAGGAATGACGTCATTTGACGTCGTTAAGCGCCTGCGGCGCGCCAGCAGAGTGAAGCGTGTGGGTCATGGAGGCACGTTAGACCCTGCGGCTGAGGGCGTGCTTCCAATCCTTTTCGGACAGGCAACGCGTCTCAGTAGCCGTATCGAAGAGCTGGCCAAGGGGTATGAGGCAGAAATCCTGCTCGGCACGGTGACGGACACCTTGGATATGGATGGCACAGTGTTGGCGACCAACACGACAGACGACGTGACAGAGGACGCCGTTCGGCATGTCATCCCGGAGTTTATTGGTGAGATCCAGCAGGTGCCGCCAATGTACAGCGCTCTCAAACACCAGGGAGAACGACTCTATGAGATTGCCCGTCGCGGTGAGGAAATCCAGCGCGAGCCCAGGGCGGTGATGGTCTACGGGGTTGACGTGAAGTCATTTGCCCTGCCCCGCATCCGTCTTTCCGTGGCGTGTGGGCGTGGGATGTATGTGCGATCACTCGCGGCGGACATCGGCGAACGACTGGGATGCGGCGGCGTATTGGACGGCCTGCAGCGTGTTCGGGTAGGACCATTCAATAAGTTCAACTCGCTGGGCTTGGAGCAGGCGGAAGAGGCGCTCGCGGGAGAAGACGCAGCGGAGGTGCTCTCTCCGCTTGAGTTCGTGTTTCCGGGCTGGCCTGCCGTGCAAGTACGTTCGGGCTTCACCGGACGAGTGCGCTCCGGCATGGACCTTGCAGCCGCGTCCGGGGACTGGATCAGTGTGCCCGGGGAACCCGATGATGTCTTTTCTCCGGGACCGGAAACGGGCAACGCCGTCGCGTTGGCGCCGGACGGTTCTTTGCTTGCGCTGCTGCGGCGCACCGCCTCCGGGAGGTGGCACCCGCATACGGTCTTTGGAGGGTGACGGAACGGGGACGTTCCTCCAACTTCCTTGCCGATTGCCAATATTGCGTCTGGGACAATCAAATAAACGGGAGCCAACACCTTGACATGGGCGCAAGGTCAACCCTAGAGTCAATCCAGTACATTTTACGCAAGGGAGATTGTTATGGAAGAGCTCACAGCCTACTCTCTAAAGCTCCGAAAGAGCGTTGTGATTCGCAATCCCAAGTTGGTGACGCTGAAGAACGGGCGCCCAGCCGTTCGTGGCGTGGCAGACGAAGATCCAAGCGCTTCGGTTTTCCGAATTCTGAGCGACGCAGAGGCCAACAGGCTGCGGGCGTCGGGAATGGAAGAAGAGAAGAATTAGATAACCTCCTCCGCTGACATCAGCGGAGGATTTATTTTAGTCGGTTCGTCAGGACCTCCAGGAGTGCGCGGGGATTGTTGTTCGTTGCGATTCTGGCATCCTCGCGGCTCAGACCGGCGCCTAGGGCTGCTGTCAGCGAGCGTTCTGCGGTGAGTAAATCCTCAGGCGCATGTGCGTCTGAATTGACCAACAGTTTTGCGCCCATACGCTTCGCCGCCAGCGCAACGTGGCCGTTGGCCAGTGAATGACCGCGTCGGGTCGATAGTTCCAGATAGACGCCGTTTTCCGCGGCCAGCGCCGCATCTTCATCTGTGATAAGTCCCGGGTGCCCTAGGACGTCCACCTCAGGACAGGATGCAGACGCATGATTCGTTCCGGGCAGCACAGGCTCCACGGGCGTCTCGCCGTGAACAAGAACAAGCCCGGCTCCCGCGTCACGGGCACGAGCAGCCGCCTCAGCGATGCGATTCGGAGGGAGGTGAGTCAGTTCCACGCCGGGGATTGCCACGATTCCCCACTCTTCACGAGCAATTCGACAATCCTCAGATAGCGACGCAAGCAGAGACCCCACGCCGCCCATTCCAACGTGATCCGTGATCGCGATAGCTTCATAACCGTTATGGTGGGCACGGCGGATGAGTTCAATGGGCGAAAGGACGCCATCGCTCAGAAAGGATTGAGTCTGGAAATCGTAGACCATGGCTGACAAAGCCTAGCATCCGCTTGTGAAACGCTACAACCGACAAGAATAGGTCCAACTAGATAGGCGCATGCTAAGAGATTTGACGCGAGACGCGTTATGTGGTTACGTGACTTACTTGTGCTCGTTGTGGGGGCGAGCGGGTCATTTCCGCCTCAGTTTCGCAAAAGTCTGACGCACCGGATTGGAGGGATCTATGGGAGACAAGATAAATGTGGCGATCGTGGGGGTCGGCAACTGCGCATCCTCACTGGTTCAGGGCATCCACTACTATCAGAATGCGTCCGATTCCGAGTCGATCCCGGGCTTGATGCACCCCCGGCTCGGTCCTTATCACATTTCGGACATCAATTTCGTCGCCGCGTTTGACGTGGGAGCGACAAAGGTCGGCAAAGACCTCGCCGAGGCCATCTTTGCTGAGCCCAACAACACATATAAGTTCACGGACGTTCCAACCACGGGAGTCCCCGTTGAGCGCGGCATGACGCACGACGGCCTCGGCGAGTTTCTCTCGCAGAAGATCGAGAAGGCCAAGGGGCAGACCGCAGATATCGCCAATATCCTCAAGGAGCGCGAGGTCGACGTTCTCATCAGCTACCTGCCCGTCGGCAGCGAGATGGCGACGAAGTGGTACGTGGAGCAGGCGCTTGCGGCCGGCACCGCCGTCATCAACTGTGTACCCGTCTTCATCGCGCGAGAGCCCTACTGGCAGAAGAGGTTCCGCGACGCGGGCCTGCCGGTGATCGGTGATGACATCAAGTCGCAAGTCGGCTCAACCATAGTTCATCGGGTTCTGTCGCGGCTCTTTGGAGACCGCGCCGTCAAGCTGGAGAATACGTACCAGTTGAACTTTGGCGGCAATACGGATTTCTACAACATGCTGGAGTGGGAACGCCTCACGTCCAAGAAGGAGTCCAAGACCAACTCAGTACTGTCACAATTGGACTTCGACCTGGACCCGGACAACATCCACGTCGGCCCAAGCGACTACGTGCCATGGCTCTTGGACCGCAAGTGGGCGTACATCCGCATGGAGGGGCGCACATTCGGCGACGTGCCCTTAAACCTTGAGCTCAAGCTTGAGGTTTGGGACAGCCCGAACTCCGCCGGCGTTGTCATTGATGCCATTCGCTGCGCCAAGATCGCGCTGGACCGCGGAATCAGCGGCGCGCTCGTCCCGCCGTCCTCCTACTTTATGAAGTCCCCGCCTCTGCAAATGCGTGACGAGGAGGCAAGACGTCGTCTCGAGCAGTTCATCGCCAACGAGGGCGGTCCTGACGACACGCTCCCGCACATTGAGGTTTCACGGGACCGAGAGGCGGTTCTGTAACCAGCTTCTGGTTTAACAGGCACTACCGGCACGGCCATCGTGATAGCATGAGGCGACGGTCACATCAATGAGTGCCATTGCCAAAAGTGATGCTTTGGACATGGCCGCGACCGATGGGTCGCGGCCACTCCGTATCGCCATTGTCTCCCCATACGATTTCGCCTACCCGGGCGGGGTAACGAATCATATCTCCGGCCTGAGCGACGAACTGCGTCAGCGCGGGCACGATGTCACCATCGTCGCGCCGTCATCCAGACCGCGCGACGACATTGACGCAGATAACCTTGCCGTCATCGGACGTCCCATTCCCGTCCCGACGGCCGGCTCCATCGCGAGAGTCACGCTGTCCCTCACACTGGGCAAACGCGTGAAACCACTGCTTGAGCGGGGCAATTTCGACGTCGTGCATCTGCACGAACCGATGACCCCTACCCTTCCGCTGACGTTCCTGCGCCTCGCGGACGGCCCGGCGCTGGTTGGCACGTTTCACGCCTATGCCGAGCGACGGCGAGCCTTGGGGCTTTCACGCCCGTTGCTGCAGCGGTGGGTGCAGAGGCTGGATGAGCGCATAGCCGTGACGGAGCCGGCAAGAGAATTTGCCAATCGCTATTTCCCCGGCTCCTACTCGATAATCCCGAACGGCGTGGACACCCAGGCGTTTGCGCAGGCCGCGCCATTCCCCATGTTCCGGGACGGCAAGCTCAACATCCTGTTCCAGGGGCGCATGGAGAAGCGGAAAGGATTTCCTCACATGCTCCGGGCCTATGCGCATATACGCTGGCAGTTCCCAAATTGCCGCCTGCTTGTCGTCGGGCCCGGCAACATGGACAGGGAGAGCGCGCGCGTCATCGGAGAGCGTGGACTTGAAGACGTGCATTTCATCGGCTACGCCTCCAACGATGACCTCCCGCGCTACTATCGGACAGCAGACATCTTCTGCAGCCCCGCGTTGGGCAATGAGAGCATGGGAATCGTGCTCATCCAGGCAATGGCCGCAGGAAGGGCCGTCGTAGCGTCTGACATTGCAGGACACAGATCCGTCGTCGCCCATGAGCACAACGGCTTGTTGGCCGATCCACGCAACGAGGAGGTCTTTGCCTCCACGCTCATTCGCTTGCTGCGGGATGCAGAACTGCGGAACACCATCGCCAACACCGGTTCGGAGACCGTCGCTCGCTACCATTGGGGCGTCGTGACAGACGAGATACTACAGGTTTATCACAGCGCGTTGGAGCGTCGTTCCCAGAGATCCGGGAGCGGACGAGACGCTACTGCTCCCACCGCAGAACTCACAGCTTCCTAGCCGCTGATCCATCCTCTCCAGCTTGGGGACCATTGCTCTCGCTTGACTAAGTGGGCAAATCGGCGGATGGTGGACACGTCAGACTGACAATCTGGTGAGGTGATGAACCATGGCTAATCCGCTGCAAGCCCTTCGCAATTTGGGACAGTCTTTCTGGCTTGACTACATCGACAGGGATCTCCTCGATACAGGGGGGCTTAAGCGCCTTGTAGACGAGGACGGCCTGCGCGGCGTGACGAGCAACCCAAGCATCTTTGAAAAGGCCGTCACGGGCAGCACGTCGTACGATGCCGCCCTGTCTTCCTACATGGCCGCCAACCCCGGCAGCGCCGCCAAGGACCTGTTCGAGCATGTCGGCATCCGTGACATTCGTGATGCTGCGGACGTGCTGCGACCTGTCTACGACGCCTCAGACGGCGCGGACGGCTTCGTTTCCCTTGAGGTGTCACCGCATTTGGCCTACGACACGCAAGGGACGATCAGCGACGGGCTGCGGCTATGGGGCGAGGTCAATCGTCCGAACCTGATGATCAAGGTTCCTGCCGCGCCTCAGGGTTTCCCTGCGGTTGAAGAGCTAATCGCGCAGGGTGTCAATGTCAACGTGACGCTGATGTTTTCCCTTGAGCAGTATGAGGCCGCTGCGCGGGCCTACACGCGAGGCGTGGCCCGGCTGGCAGACCCAACGCGCGCGGCGTCCGTTTCATCCTTCTTCGTGAGCCGCGTGGACTCGAAGGTGGACGCGCTGCTGGACGCAATCGGGACCGAGCAGGCGCTTGCGCTGCGCGGCAAGGCGGCGGTGGCGAATGCGCGGCAGGCCTTTCAGCTCTCGCTGCGACTTGCCGAAGAGCCGGAGTTCAAGGCACAGGCAGCGCGCGGAGCACGGCCACAACGGCTGCTCTGGGCAAGCACGAGCACGAAGAATCCCGACTACTCTGCGACTCTCTACGTTGATGAGCTTGTTGGACCCAACACGGTCAACACCATGCCGCCCGCGACGGTAGACGCGTTCCGCAACGTGAGCAACGTCCAATCCGTGATTGGGGATGACCCGGAGGGTTCCGCGAAGGTTCTCTCGGGCATAGCAGCCTTGGGCGTCGATTTCCAGAAAGTGCATGCTGAGCTCCTGGATGAGGGCGTTATCGCATTCATCAAGGCGTATGACGCTCTCCTGGTGGCGGCGGAGAGCAAGGCGCGAGCCGCCGCAGGGCTGGCTGCTGCCCGAAGCTAGACCCCTCCGGATAGAACCGCGACTTGGGCTGCGCCTGCAGGCGCAGCCTCCGCGTAGACTAATCACATGCCCCTGTAGCTCAGAGGATAGAGCATCGGTTTCCTAAACCGAGTGTCGGCGGTTCGAGTCCGCCCAGGGGTACTTGACCTGTCTGTATTGCGAAAAGCGGACTCCAACTCGATTTCGCCAGCCGGCCCTTGCAACAGGAAACTTCTATAATGTGCTGAAGTCGGACACTCAATAATCCCTTAGTGCGATTGCAGTGATAATGGTCGATAAGAGCTTCTCCCTGGGGCGGGTCCCATTAGCCTGGATCGCGATCGTTACGGCGCTGGCAGCGGCGGCGCTAGGGTTCTTCATGGTGGGAACGACCTACGGCCAGACTTCTGTGCCGACGATAGCTACAGTCGATCCTGCTCCTCCCTATTGCGTTCTTCAACGTTCGACAGAGGACACCGACCGGCTTCTGACCATCACAGGGCAAGACCTTACGGCGTTCGGCAGCGACGGCAGGCTTCAGTTCCGTGATGAGCGCTCCCGATCCCGGACCGAGTTGTTCAGCCGGCAGATCAATTGGCAGGATCCGCGACGGATCTCCATCGACATGTCGCGAGTCGACCTGAGATTTGATTCTGATGGGCAACTGAGACTCCAGGTCCGTGTCATCTCAGATGAATCTGAAGAGTTAGTCTCGGCGTGGTCGGAGGAGTTCATCTTTGCCCAAGATCGAAGGGATTGCGGAACCGACGCGAGATTCCCACCCACGTCCCCGATACGGGGCCTCGAGGGAGACCTGTGGGCAGACGTCATTATCGGAAAGCCGGACTTCTCACAGATAGCTCCCAAGAGCGTCGTTCCTTTCAAGGTCTATAACCCGACCGGGGTGTTAGTTGACCGATCGGTTGAACCTGGCAGGGCGTATGTTTGGGATTCCGGCAACAGTCGCGTTCTTGGAATTGACCTGGGGAAGTGCAATGAAATTGACGGGGCCTGCTCCGCCGATATCATCATCGGCCAGCCGTCCGGATATGACCACTCGGCATGCAATGGCGACGATGGCGTGCAGAACTTCCCAATGCGAGCCTCACCAACTGCCAAAACCCTGTGTGGCAACCCAGACCACTCTCTAAGTCCGTGGGAGGCTTATTCCTTTGTAACGATGGCAGTGGATAGTGACAGTAGCTTGTTCCTGCCCGATTTCTTCAACCACAGGATTCTGAAATACGAGAATCCCTTCGAAACAGACTCGGTCGCTGACCAGGTCTGGGGACAGGCCGACTTCTCAGGCATGGTGTGCAACAGAGGCAGATTGGATCGGCCTACAGCGGAATCCCTCTGCTTCCAGTCTGACTCAGTTCGCCTTGCACTGAATCATTATGGAGCAGGTGTTGAGATTGATGCGGAAGGGAACATGTGGGTCGCCGACGTTGGCAATAACAGGGTTCTGCGATTCCCTGTGAATTCAGCTACGGGGGAAATCGCACAACGCGCAGACCTCGTCTTGGGGCAATCCGGTTTCCGTACAGGCGCACCCGGACGGTCTATCAGGCAATTCCATGCCCCATCGGCAGTCAGATTCGACCCGAACGGCCGGTTATATGTAGCGGATGCCGCCAACAGCAGGGTCCTCGTCTTCGAGCCTCCATTTGAGTCAGGTGCCGCTGCCGACATGACGTTTGGTTCCCAGCTTCACCACCCGACCTCAATTGAAATCGACCCTTTGGATCGGGGGATATGGATTGTAGACGCCAGGAATTACATGGTGGAATTGTGGGACAAAACAGGAACATCGGTACTCAAAGTATTGGGCAAGAGTTCCTATGAGCCGGACGGCGTGTGCGGCCATCCGCTCGCGGGGGTTCCCGGTGGGACTCGCCTCTGCCCAATCGGCGGGAGCATCGGGATCGACGGTCACGGCAATGTTCTTGTTCCGGTTTATCACAATGCAGCAGATGTTTTCCGCTTCCCGACAGCCCCTGAGCGGCCCCTGACAACACAAGGGGTCGACCCGGATAGACGGCTCTTCTACCCGCCATTCGAAGACAATTTGAGAGACAACAAGGGAATACATTCCGCGAGAGGCGTGGCGACGTGGGGTGACCAGTTAATCGTGTCTGACATCAGGAGGTTGATGTTCTGGAACGGCTTGGACAGTCTGACGAATGGTCAGCCTGCGGACGGGGTCGTCGGGGACGAATCGGCAGTGGGGGAATGGCACTATTGCTGCGGCAGGATCAAAACGGACGATGCGGGCAGATTGTGGGTGTTGGCCTTTGAAGGGATTCATTTCATTGACGTATACAAACTTCCCTTGTCGGAATACGCAGTTCCACTCCACACGGTCTGGAAGGATCAAGCCATATTTCCGGTTCTCGGAACTGAGGAGCGTTTGTCACTGGGGCACAGCATTGATGGTATTGCGCCTGTTGGAAAGGGCGAATTCCTGTGGTTGAGCGATACGGACAACCACAGGGTTGTCCGTATACGCAATCCCTTGACTGATCCGGTAGTGGACATCGTGCTGGGGCAGACGGACGCGGAAACGACTGAGTGCAACAGGGGCAGATTCCCGGCCGCCCGAAATCCTGACAGAGAGAATCGCCGCAATCTGGATGTCCTCTGTTTCCCTGGCGCCCTTTCAATCGACAACGAGGGAAACTTGTATGTGTCAGATCACGCTTTGGAGGTAGAGGGCAATAGACGGCTACTGATTTTTTCCAGGGAATCCTTGCCAACAGACAACGTACAGCCCATCTTTAGCCCATCGGCCACCAAGGTTTTCAGTCGCGCGGTGGAGGGCCTGACAAGCCTTTGGGCAGACCCCTGGGAGCCCCATGAAATCTTTGGCAGATACGACGGTCGGGCAAGAGGGTACCTTGCCGCGGCAACGTGGGAGACTGCTTTCGATAGCACCAACAGGATGGTCGTCGGATACAATGCCTATGCGGGCCCCAGATTCGTCGGCGTTTACGACGACCCCCTTGGCCCCGACACACTCCCCTCGTCCTTCCTCTACGATTTTGCCTCGATGCCCTATACGGCAACATTCGACGAAAACGATAACCTCTATGTTGGCGATATCAATCGAGGCAGGGTGCTGGTTTACAAAAATCCATTTGGCAACACGCCCGCGGCTGAGGTGCAGCAACCCGATATTTCCGATGCGCCTCTCCCCTCGTACCCTGTCTCGATTCGATCGATTCATCCTGAACCGCCCTACTGCCTTTTCCGGGAGTCATTGAGAGATTACGAGAGAACGCTGGAGCTTGAATTGGAGGGACTGGAGGACATCCGTGGCCTCACGTTGGAGTTTCGCAAAGTAGGGTCACGCCACAGAGAGTTTCTTGATCTTCGGTCAGAATTCTTGCGCAATGACGATTCGAGTATTCGACTCAATCAGCGAGACCTTTGGCAAGGGCTCTGGTCGCACTTAGATACCGATAGAGTAATGCTCACGGTCAGGATTCTCGAAGGGGGAGTTGACGGCACACCCATTTCCAATTGGTCGCCGGCTTTTGTCCTGGCCGACGATGCCAGCGCCTGCGGCATCGCCTTGCCAACACCCACGCCGATACCAACAGCAACTCCGACTGAGACACCAACGCCATCGCCCACACCCATACCTACCAATACGGCCACCCCAACGGTGACGCCTACCCCAATGCCGAGCCCTACTCCGACACCCGCGGAGACGCCAGTTTCAGCAACCGAAGAGAATCCGACATCGACTCCCGATGCTTCAACCGAGCCAGCGGGGACGCCGACTGCTGAATCCGCTAGCGGAATCGGGTTTGGTCAAGGGCTAGCAATTGCAGTCATCGGCATTCTCGCGGCGGCTATCGGTATTCTCGTATGGAGAAGGCGGCGCTAGGATCCCGAGCATCGTCATCTTCAGCCAATCCAACGCCCTCTGGAGTCCCTCTCCGTGTGATACATTCGCTCAGCGGGAGCATTGCGTGGAGGGCCTTAATGAACGTCATCTGGATCGTTTCGGATAGTTTCCGCAGAGATCACATTGGCGCATACGGAAATCCCCACATACGCACACCGGCCCTGGACGCATTGGCCGCCGAGTCCGTCAAGTTCGACGCTCACTACGCCGCCGGTTTCCCCACCATGCCGACGCGGGCAGACCACCAGACAGGCCGATGGACCATGTCCTTTATGGGCTGGGAACCACTACCCAGGGGCGTAACCACTCTGGCAGAAATACTGGCCCGGAACGGCCTCCACACCGCCGCGTCTGTGGACACGCCCTACTACCTTCGGGACGGGATGAACTACGATCGTGGCTTTCAGACGTTCTTCATGAACACCGGACAGGACACCCTCTGGTCGCTGATTCCGGAGCCCGGCTACCACAATGAGGCCCTGGACATCAGGGATAGATGGCGCTCTGAATCGGACAGGAACGCGCCGAAGACATTCATGACCGCCATGCAATGGCTGGAGAAACACTACAAGGAAGATTTCTTCCTCTACGTGGACACATGGGATCCGCACGAGCCCTGGGACGCCCCGTCCTACTACACGGAGCTCTACATGCCTGACCACGACGGCGAGCTGGTGCTCCCGGTCTATGGCAACTGGCATGATGTGCCCGGCTACACCGAGGCGCAGCTGCGCAAGGGACACGCCGCCTACTGCGGTGAGATCACGATGGTCGACACGTGGGTGGGCTACCTCCTGAAGGCTGTCGAGAACATGGGCCTTGCCGAAAAAACGGTAGTCATCTTCACCTCGGACCATGGCTTCTACTTCGGAGAGCATGGTGGCCTCTTCGGCAAGATGAGCTCTGATAAATACCCGGACGGCACGCTTCGGCCATATGACGAACCGGGTTCGCAATGGGCCTACTCCCCGCTATATGAAGAGATCGTCCACTTGCCGCTCCTGATGCGTGTCCCCGGCATATCTCCTGCCGCGTACGGCGGCTTGAGTTCCGCCATCGACGTCATGCCTACGGTGCTGGATTTATTGGGCATGGACATCCCCGACTTCGTTCAAGGCCGCTCACTTGCGCCTGCCATGAGCGACGCCACGCAATCAGGCCGCGACTTTGTGATTAGCAGCATCCCTTTCGCCAATCCGGGCGATGCCGTCCAATCCGTGGACAATTTCTTGCGCGACCTTCAGGACCCACCGGTCACGACCGTCACCGCGGGACAGTGGAGCCTGCTCTACAGCCCTGAGCCGGGAGTGTCCCGCCTTTACAACCTGGCATCCGATCCCAAACAACTGCACAACATGATAGACAGGCACGTGGACGAGGCGCGGGAGATTCATCGACTGCTCGTTGAGTTCATGCGTGAAAACGAAGTGCCCGACCGCTTGCTGAAACCCAGGTTGGAACTACGCATTTAGACAGGTCCCAGATAGCAGGAGGATATCGTTCCCGTGAAACATCACAAGTACGTTCAGGCCCTCACCTTGCCGTCGGCCGGTTTTAGAATACGAATACTGGCAATAGCGGGTGCTCTCGCTACGCTCGCAGTTACCTTACTGGTCCTGGGTTGGAGCGGCTCTGCATGGGCACAGGGACAACCGGCTTGTGAGGCAATTGACCTCGGCACACTGGGCGTCAACGCGGATAGCGAGTTGACAGGCGCCGGGCGCTGGACTACCAATAACTGCGATTCTCGCTTTCGGACCGGCAGTGATGCCCATACCTATCGCTTTGAAGTAGTCGAGGGCGGGCGCATCAGGATCGATCTGGGTTCCACAGATGGGGACTCGTTCCTCTATTTGATGACTGAAGATGGACGCCGACTCACCGACAATGATGACGGTGGCGCCGGCCTGGACGCGAGAATCGAGCGTGACCTGACGCCGGGCATCTACGTCGTAGAGGCAACCACGGTGGGCGGGCGCAGCCGCGGTCCGGCCGACTTCACCCTTTCCATCAGCCGTGCCGCGGGTTGTAATCCCGTTCACCTGGGTACCCTGCGTACCGGTGTTGATTTAACAGCATCAGGATCCTGGTCGCTTGACACATGCGGCTCGCGCTTCGTTGTGGAACACCCGGCCCACAGTTACCTGTTCAATCTGGATCAGGCCGCCCACGTACGCGTGGACCTGATGTCTGAGAATGGCGACTCTGTGCTATCGCTCGTATCTACTACCGACGGCTTGATCGCCGCGAACGACGACGGAGGAGAGTCGCGCAATGCCCGCATCAACCGCTACCTCGCGCCGGGAACCTACCTGTTGGAAGCAACTACCTACCTGGAACGTGATTATCAACCCTTGATGGCAGACTTCACGCTTGTGGTACACCGCGTGGATGAGGAGGCGAACCAGGCCAGCTTCCTGCTAAAAGTCGAGGATGTGCATACGCCGAATCAGGTGGTCGCTGGGCAACCATTTGACATTCACTATCGCGTGGGCAACCTGGGGGGCGGCGACCTCGCGGATATCAATGGAAACGTGCGGGTCTACGTGGTGGGGCCGCGGCCATTGTTTGATATCACTGGTCGGATAGACACGTCAGAAGGCAGCTGGGCATCCGGCGTTTCCTACCATACGGGCGCGCAGACTGCGAGCGAGACAAGCGTCGAACTGGGAGAGATCGCGCCGTTTGAGGCGACTCTCCGCAGTCCCGGTCCCTCATGGATCTTCGTCGGGGTCGTCACCGACGACGAGGACGAGAACGAACGAGGATTCCATGGTCAGTGGCACAACCTGATGGTGCTGAGCGGCACAACGTTTGATGCGGTCACGGTGAGCGTGCAAGGAACCGACTATCAAGTCGAAGCCGAGGCCGACTCGGACGGGATGGTTACCACCACGGTTAGCTCCGTTGTTGACCCCGATGAAGCTGTGGACGCATCGCTGCGCGCGAAAGCAATCTACGCAGCAGGCGTCCACACACAAGTGCTAGACGGAATCTTTGAGCGTCCGGCAATTACTGATCTGTCAGCCACGGGAGCCTCCGCATCGATCGCGGTGGAGAATCCGTCATCAACCGCCCTGTTGGAGCAATTTGCAGACCGGTACACAGGCGCAATCACAGCGTCCGGTTTGCCTGCCGTATTAGCGGCCAAGGAGGCCTTGAACCCGGCGGACATCGAAGATGTCGTGCTCAGCTTGTCCAGATCGGCATCAATGGAGTATGTGTCTCTGGCAGCATCCTGGAACGCGCTCCGGGACCCCATCAATAATGGCGAGGTGCTCTCCTTCGAGAACGCATTCAGCCTCTATTCCGATCTCGCCTACGCCGAAAGGGTCATCTCTCCCGCAGTAGCAGCCGGGCGCGCCGTAGAGGAAGCTCGGGCAGCCGAGTTGGGTTGGCAGGATGCCGGTGTCCAGGAATTGCTCGACGACCTTGCTGGGCAGGCATCGTGCAGGAATCCCGGGAGCGGGCTGCGTGAGGTTCTCGAGGAGATGGAAACGACGGACCTTGATGAAATGCTCAGGCTCGACGCCGAAATGCGCGCAGCGTTGCCGGCCTACGGTTTTGCGAAGGACGCGGTATTGTGCGCGGTGGCGGGTGCAGATAGGCATAACACTCTGTTCCTGCAGGGTCTGGCAATTGCCGACAACAATGACATTCTTGAGCTGTTCGGCTACGAGCAGCCGACAACCACGACGGTTGCTCTACCACCATACCGACTGCGAATCATCGCCATGTTGGATGAGGAAGGTCGGATTGAGCACGGTGTCGAACTTTCCGGCGGGGAGCAGATACTGCCGTCCCGGCGTCACCTTTCACCCGACGCCCCTCCGGACGTCTGGCAGATCAGCAGCGACGTTGAAGTAGACGGAAACCCGATCGGAAGGGTTAGATCGCGCCGGTTGGATGACGGACGCGTGGAAATCGGCTTTATGGATGCCGTCGGCGAGACGATTATCCCTGAAATCCGCTACTTGTCCACAGATATCCCTGCCGGGGTTTGGCTTCGTAGCGCAGAGATTGAGGTGACGCGAGAACCGATTCTGGAGTAACGAGAGACGCGTAGCACGGCCAGGCTTTGGACATCTGGATTCCGAACATACGGCAAGGGTTTCAAACGCTCAGTCGAGGAAGCTGACGCGGGACTCGCTCTCGTAAGGGGAGTAACCGGCGGCGCGTAACTTCGCCAGTACTTCCTCAGAGTGAGCGGAGTTCCTCGTCTCAAGTGTCAGCTGAATCTCGACTTGGCCCATATGCACCGTCGGGGCATGCCTGAGATGCCCGATGTCCAGCACGTTGACCTCATTCTCGGACACGATGCTCAATAGTCGATTCAACTGGCCTGGACGATCCTCCACCATTACCTTGAACACAAGGTAGCGCCCCGCGTGCGCCAGTCCATGCTCAACCACGCGCGCGATGAGATGGGAATCAACATTGCCCCCGCTGAGCACCACCGCGACCTTCTTTCCGGCGTTCTGGATCTTTTCTCCCAACACCGCAGCAAGGCCAACCGCGCCGGCCCCTTCGACAAGCAGCTTGCTCCTCTCCAGGAGGAGTAGCATGGCCTGCGTGATCTCTTCCTCTTCCACCACAACCATGTCATCCACATAGCGCTTAACCAGCGGGATGGTAATCTCCCCGGGCGTGCCAACCGCAATGCCGTCGGCGACGGTGGCCTCCTGTCTTGCAGCAAAGTTGCGGTTGACCTTGTACGAGTCGACAACAGCCGTGGATGCCGCGGCTTGCACGCCAATCACCCTGACGTTGGGCATGGTTTCCTTTATCGCCACAGCGATGCCGGAAATCAGTCCTCCGCCGCCTACCGGCACGACAACCGTATCGAGATCATCCACCTGGTCGAGTATCTCCAGCCCAATCGTCCCTTGCCCCGCGATGATGGCCGGGTCATCGAATGCATGGATAAAGGTCAGATCGTTCTCCCGCATGATGTGCCGCGCATGAGCATTGGACTGGTCGAAGTCATCGCCTGCAAGAACAACTGTCGCGCCATAGCCGCGCGTGGCCTCCACCTTTGGAAGAGATGCCCCTATTGGCATCACAACTGTGCAGGGTATGCCCTGAGTGCCGGCCGCCAGAGCGACTCCCTGCGCGTGATTGCCTGCGCTGGCAGTAATGACGCCCCTGGCCTTTTGATTCGGGCTCAATGCAGCGATTCTGTTTGAAGCGCCTCTGACCTTGAAGGAGCCTGCTCTCTGCAGGTTCTCGGCCTTGAAAACAAGTTCACAGCCCGCCAAATCGCTCAGGGAATGCGCGGATATCGCTGGCGTCCTGCGCACTAGGTGAAAGATGGTGCTTTGCGCCTTGTGGATGTCCTGGAGAGTTACGGTTGGTTTCATCCCTTGATACCTACGACGGCAGTATATCAAGCGGAGCAAATGGCAAGGATCGCCCGGTTTTTTGCGAATGCTATGATACGGCAATGAAGCGTCTCGGTATCATCCGCCGCGGGTTGGTAGTCACCGCGTTGACGCTTGGCCTGCTGCTTATCGCGGGCGGGTGCGGGACCACTACACCAACGCCCGAACCTGAGTTGACGCTTGAGGAGGTCCTTGAGCGCACGAGTGAGCACCTTCTCTCTTTCCAAACGGCGCGGTTCCAGATGATCGATGAGATGGAATCCGGCGCGAAGTTCTTTGAACAGACACTGAAGAGCGTAGATGGGAAGGTTCAGGCGCCGGACCGCACGGATTTGGTCGTAAATGTGGAGTCCCCCGTCCTGGGATTCCTGGAGATCGGCATCATCGCGGTGGGAGATTCGGCGATGATGCAGTTCGCATCAGGCGCGCCGTGGACTGACCTGCCGCTTGACCAGGTACCGTTTAACTTCATCGGTTTGGGCATGACGCTCAGCGATCTGCTGCCGAAGATCCAGAACATTGAGCTCACGGGACGGGAGCCAGTCAACGGCATCGAGACCATCAGGATTGACGGGAATCTCGTCTCTGAAGACCTCGGAAACCTCATCACGTCCGCGGATGCAGGCCATCCAATTGATCTCACCGTCTGGGTCGGAGCGGAAGACCAGAGCGTCCGGCAAATCAAGATAGTGGGCAACGTGTTCAACGACGACGGGCCGGGCACGAGCCGATTAATCATACTCTCCGAATACGACGAACCGGTTGACATTCAACTCCCAGGTTAGACCACCGGATGGTGAATAGCGCCCGGTCCCGCCTCTCGGCCCTCGGTTCTTCCCAGACCGCCATCATCACAATCATCTGCCTTGGCGTCTTTTCAACGGCGCTTGACCAGACGGTGGTTGTGGCGGCGCTGCCGACGGTCATGCTGGAGCTTGAGATTCCACTGACCGATCTTGACACCGCTTCATGGATCATCACGGGCTACCTGGTCAGCTACACCGTTGCCATGCCGTTGGCGGGCCGACTCTCAGATGTGTATGGGCGTGTAAGGATGTTCCAGATCGCCCTGCTCATCTTTGCGGTTGGATCTGCATTCGTAGCCGTCGCGCCCAACTTCGCGTGGATCGTATCCGCGCGGGTGATCCAGGCTGTTGGCGGCGGCGCGACTGTTCCCATTGGTCTGGCGATGGCGGTGGCGGCGGTGGAGCCCAAGCATCGGGGCGTCACACTTGGACTCGTGGCAGCATCGGCAGAGGCGGGTTCCGTACTGGGGCCGCTGTATGGTGGAGCCTTGATCGAGTGGGTTGGCTGGCGATTCATCTTCTGGCTGGATGTGCCGCAGAGCCTGCTGCTTATCGCGCTGATGGCTATCCTGCGCAACCAGGCCAACCCACAGGCGCGAATGGACTACGTGGGCGCGGTAACCGTGGGCGCGGCGCTTACCACTGTGGCGATCGGATTATCCCAGCGCGCAATCTTCTCATTTGATGCCATCCTGCCTTACGCAATCCTCGCGCTGGGAGTCGCCTTAGTCGCCGTCGTCATTGTCTTTGAGCGCCGCACAGAGCAGCCTTTATTCGCCTCATTTCTCTACAAATCACGCGCGTTCGTGTCCGCCAACGTGACGCAGTTCATGGTGGGAATCTCGCTGGTTATTGCGTTGGTTGCCGTTCCCTTAATGGCGAACACGGTGATGGAAAAGGAGGACTGGGAAAGCGCGCTACATCTGGTACGGCTCACGGCGGCCATCCCGCCGGGAGCGGTTGTGGGCGGCTACATCTTGCGGTGGACGGGCGTTATTCCCGTGACAGTCACCGGTCTCGCCTTTATCGGCGTCGGCCTGTTGTTCATGAGCGGATGGGAGACGCAAGTGGAGGAGTTCAGGTTAACCGCGCCCCTTGTGCTGTCCGGAATCGGATTCGGCTTGGTCCTGCCTCCCATCAGCGTCACCGCCCTGAGCGCCGCGCCAAGCCACTATTGGGGCGCAGCCGCCTCACTGGTCACGGCAGCGCGCATGGTTGGCATGGCGCTTGGGCTTTCGGCCCTGTCCGCGTGGGGAATCGAGCGGTTCTACAGCCTGACTGCCGATGTGACAATCGGCGCGTCGTTTGAAGAGACGCAAGCGCCGCTGCTCGAGGCGGGCGTGACCGTATTCCAAAACTTGTTCATGATTGCAGGATTCGTTTCTTTGTTAGCGATTCTGCCTGCGCTCCTGATGAGGGTTGCAGACGTTGATGAAACGGAGCGGCAAGCGGGACAACCGTCAGACGCAGCGCCAACGTGGTAGAGTGAATATGCTTTTGGCTAGGGGGCGAGCGTGTCGTCCTACCCCTCTCAAACGGGCGTCTTGGCCGATCCGTTGTCACCCTGAGACATGCAATAGGGAGTGATGGCAGATGACGACCACACAGCTTACGGAACTGGAGGATGTTCCACTGCCGCCGTTCCCTGAGGGCTGGTATTTCATCGAAACCCGCCAGGCCATCGAAAAAGCCAAACTGGTCAGCCAAACGTGGATGGGCGAGGAAATCATCGCCTGGATCGACGACCACGGACAAATCTGTGTTGCCGAAGCCCATTGCCCACACTTGGGGGCGAACCTGTCACCTGAGGTCGGCGGACGAGTGGTTGATGGGCAGCTGGTGTGCCCCTTTCACGGGTTTGCGTACGATGCAACCGGCCAATGCATCTCCACCCCGTACACCAATCCCCCTCCAACCGCCCGGCTGCGTCTGTTCGAGACACAGGAGCGCATGGGCCTGATCTTCGGATGGTGGGGGATCGACCGGCGCCCTCCGCAATGGCCGATGCCCGACGAAACGGAGGACAATGAAGGCTGGAGTTCTCTCGAACGCAGAAGTGTCAAATTCGCCGGCCATCCGCAGGAAACAACCGAGAACTCCGTCGACTATTCTCACCTGAATTACGTGCATGGTTTTGGCGACGTAAGCCGTACCGCCCCTCTGGTGATTGAGGGCCATCGACTTGAGAGCCGGTTTGAGTTCCAGACTACAAAGCCAATCACGAAACTGGGACGCATAACCTTTGACATATCCGCGGCGACGTTTGTGTACGGCTTGGGGGTGTCATACGTCGAAATCCGCGAGCGCTCCATAGGAATGGATCTGCGGCTATGGGTTCTTGCGACGCCAATCGATGGCACCAACATAGAGATGACGCTGTTCTCACAGGTTAAGGAAATCACAAACCCCAAACGGTTCGTGATGGGTTTGGGATTCCTGCCGAAGAAGTTCCGCGCCCCCCTTATGAACAAGTTCATCGCAGCCAACCAGATACAAGATGTTAAGAAGGACGTCATCATCTGGAACCGCAAGAAGTACCGCTCACGGCCGCGCCTGTTCAGGCTTGACGGGGACATCATGCCCTTTCGCCGGTATTGCGCGCAGTTTTACCCTAATACGAAGGCAACAACACCTGCATCGGCGGAAACGGAAAGCGAGGCCGCACAGCAGACAGTCACTCCGGCCGCAAGTCAATCGGCCACACGCATCTGAGTATTGAGTCTCCCGGGGAGGGGGCATATACCGCATGAATATGGTGATTGGCACTTTCAGTCGGGTTGTGACTGCGCGGCCATGGATTACCATCGCCTTGCTCCTTGTGCTGACGGTTGCGCTGGGCTACGGCGCGACGTATCGCGAGCCTCCAACCGAAGGCGCCAGCCTTGCTTTCCTTCCACCGGGTCACCCGCTGGGCGACGCGGCAGAAGATATCGAGCAGCATTTCGGAGATTCGGGCGAGCTTATCGCCGGCAACATCATATTCCGCGGGGAAGCGCTTACGCCGGATGGACTCGTCCAGATGGATGCCCTGCTTGCCGACATCGCGAGCCACCCGGATATTGGCGATATATTGACGCCCGTGGATCCGCTCTTCGCGCCCTCCTCTCTGTTCAAGGCGGTTCTGCAAGTAAGTGATCTGCGGACTGTCACACAGGCGCAGATTGACTCCGTGCGAAACGCTCCTGGCATCGGCGAGACCCTCGGCGCGGTTACCGGAACCGATGTGGACGGGACCCAGATTGCCGTCGGTAGTTTCCAGTTGGTTAATACCGGGGACGATAGAGTCCTCATCGCCGAGACGCGAATCAACGAACTGGCAATGGAATCTGAAGGCCCACTAAGCGCCAGATCGCTTTCACCGGAAATCATCGTTGCCGAATACGAGAAGGCGACTGAAGAGGGGATGGCTCCCCTGATGATGCTGGCGTTGGTGCTTATCGCCGTACTGCTCCTTGTTTTTACTCGCTCTCCCGCGGACATGCTGCTCTCGCTGGCGGGACTCGTCATCTCCATCACGTGGATTGTCGGCATGGAGGGATGGCTTGGGCCGTCGGCGCTGGGGTTTATAGGCCCGCCCAGCTCGCTCACGGCGCTGGTTCCCGTGATCATCATCAGCCTCACTGTTGACTATGCGATTCAGTCCGTCTCGCACTACAGGGAGCAGCGGCTTGAGGGCGAGTCTGTCAGACAGGCGGTGCGCATCGGGCTGCGGAACGTCACAATCCCACTCACGCTGGCCGCCGTCACAACGATGGCAGGTATGTTTGCTTCACGCTTCTCGCCGATTGAGGTCATTGGCGACTTTGGCATCGTCGCCGGACTGGGAGTCGGACTGAGCCTCATCGTCATGCTGACATTGCTTCCGGCCGGTCGGACAATTATCGATGCCCGCCGAGAATCGCGAGGATCCCTGAGACAGCCGCGCCCCGTTTCGAACGCATTGCCGGGCGTCACGCGAATCGCGGAGTTTATGGGCAGGGAAGTCACACGGCGGCCCGCTCCATACATCATTAGCGTCCTCGCTGTCACAGCCGTCCTAGGATATTTCGCGACGAACCTGGAATCAGAATTCAGTGTCCGTGACGTTCTGCCCAATAACGGCGCCGTTTTGGCGGACCTGGAAACGCTCGACACGGCTGTGGGCGGCTCAACGGAGTTGGCCAGTCTGCTTGTGCGGGCGGAAGCTACCGACAGCCGGACGCTCCTGAATCTTCATGATCTGACAACTCCGTTTGAGAACGAGCAGACGCGTCCTGCCGCTGCCGCAGGCCCGGTGCAGAGGTCACTTGAAGACCTTGTCGATGACTGGACGCACGACAGCGGCCAACCCGGCGACAAGTACGATCCGGAATTAGCGGCGCTCTTTGAGCAAGCGTCCCCCGGCGTGGAGCTCGATCCCGTTCTGATGCAAGAGTTCATTGACCAACTTCTGCTCAGAGAACCGGACCTTTCGGGATTCCTCGTCAACAACCCGAACGGTGAGGACCTGATGCTGCTCCAGTTCCCCATCTTCAACGAAGACGTGAAACAGTTGAGGACTCTCCAGCCGGAACTCGAAGGTCTATGGCTCGGCGAAGACGACAAGATCATCGTGACGTCGTTGGCCATCGTCTCCCAGGAGGTCGGCAATCAAATCACAAGTGGACAATCAGAATCGATCGGAACAACGGTCGCCGTAGCTCTGACCATCCTGGCAATCTTCTTCTGGATTACGGTGCGGCAGCCCGCGCTTGCCATCATCGCAGTGGTTCCAATCGTATTCGTCCTGATCTGCGTGCTGGGCACCATGTGGCTGCTGGGGATCCCCTATTCCCTCATCACGTCCATCATCACGGCGTTATCAATCGGAATCGGCGTGGATTACACAATCCACATCATTCACCGTTATCGGGAGGAATATGCCCAAATGCGGAACCCGGAACAGGCGGCGATCCGAACCTTGTCGACGACGGGCTCGGCGCTCTTGGGTTCTGCAATGACCACGGCGCTGGGATTCGGTGTGCTTATAGCCGCGCCGCTTACCGCATCCGTGCAGTTCGGCATTACGGCGACCATCACGATCCTCTATTCCCTGATCGTCTCAGTCGTGCTGGTGCTTCCCGCCATGGTGGTTTGGGGATCGTTCCAGAATATGAGGCTGCGCTCCCAACTCGAGAGGATATGGGACGAACTGGATGAGGAAATCGACGCGACCCACCGCCGCCACGAGGCGGGAGCCTAGAGTTCGCGTCTCTCCGTCACAACAAGCTTGAGCTTCTTATGCGGTTTCAGTGACGGAAGCGCGTTGATCTTCAGGTTGTCCTTGAACTTCGCCGGGGAGACATCAAAGGTGAAGTGGCGCGCAATCATCAGCAAGTTGAGCGTTAGCTGCAGCTCCATCCACCGATTCCCCAGGCAGGTGTGTGTGCCCAGACCGAACGGCGCGTAGCCGGGGCTATGGTGTTCATTGCGGGGCGGCAGGTAGCGGTCTATATCGAACGTGGTCGCCTCCGGAAAGACCTCGTCCATGTAATGCGCAGCGCTCTGCGCAACATGCACGCGCGTTCCGACGGGGAGTTCGAATCCTTCAACCACACAGGTATTCATCACGTTGCGGACCGACATTGGAACGATGGGATAGAGCCGCATGCATTCCATGATGAATCGATGGGTGATATTGATGGTTTCGGGAGTAATGTCGTCGCCTTTGGGATCGCCGTTTGCGAACAGGGCATCAGCCTCCCGCCGAATCTCTGCATGCATTTCCGGCTTCGTTGCCATGGCGTAGAGGCAGAAGCTCATCATGTCGCCGAGATAAACGCTGGCGACCAGGGCCACGGTAAAGACGAAACGCAGATTGGATTCCGGCAAGAACTGCGGATCACTCACGTGGAGACTGAGATAATCATCCACGAGGTCACGTGGTTGTCCCGCCCGTTGCGCCGGGGTATGCACACCCTGTACTCGCTCCAACAGCAAGTCAACAAGCTTCGCTCGCCGCCTCATGCCCGGCGTCTTCAGCATGAACTTGGGCATGACCTTGATGATGTGAACGCTGAGGACCCGTTCCTTGTATGTCGCAAGATCAGCAATGAGATCCTGCGAATCGACACCCACGAAGAGTGGCGAAATCTGGGCATTGATCATCATTCGGGACGTTGCTGCTGCCGGCAGGGAGTCCCCAACTTTCCAGTCCGACATGAACGCCCGCGCGTTGTCATAGACCTTGTCTAGTTGACCCTCAAGCCGGGTGCGGGAATATGCGGGCTGCAGGGATTTCCGCAAGCGGAAGTGATCCGCGCCGTCCAGTGAGGGCAGCACACCGGCCGCTCCATATTCCTTCTCAAAGCCATGGAAGTAGTCCCTGGCTCGCAGGTACATGCGCCCTTGTCGATGCGCCCACCTGTTTGTGGCGGCCCCCGCCAGGAACACCAGCGGTTTCACAAATGGGGGTTTAATCTGGAACACAGGGCCATAATTCTCAGCCAGCTCTCCAAACAACGCCGGAATGTTCCCGCTCCTTAGGTGCTTGTTGAACAGCAGCTTCCGAAGCGGAACGGTCGGTATCCTCTTGGCCAGCCCCGAACGGCGCAACAGAGGGCCGGCAAGGTTCTGGGAAACGGCCTCCGCGATAGATCGCCCAATGACGTCCATCCTGGAGATCTGCGCTATCCGCTCTTCCTCCTCCTCTTCAATGGGGAAGATGAAGCGAAACACGTCACACGTGTTGACGAGGCAGATGAGGATAATGTCCCTCGGCTCAGGGATCTCATTGCTGAAAATGACCCTGACGATTCGGTTCCTGACGAACTCGGCCGCCGTGTCTCTCCACTCGCCGCCGCCAAATTCGACGCCACGCGATGTGCGGGCCATCGTCCAGAAATCGCCGTCATGGTGTTGGAGGATACCTATGCGCACCAGACGGGCAAGCGTGTCATCAATGATGGTTTCTGCAAGCGGAGCGAGGCGCTCAATCCAATATGTCGTGCTTCGCTGCTCAGTTTCGGAGGCAAGTTCATCAAGCACGGTATCGAGGGCAATGTCGCCCGTATCCGTCTTGTCGACGAGGATGAGCGACTCAATGTCGGTATCTACGCGACCCCGGAGAGAAAGTTCCGCAAGAGCCGCGCCAATGACCACGCAGTTCAGGTTCCAGCCGGGCACCTGGTGAAAGTAGCCGTCCTCCTCATTGAGGAGAATCAGAATGAGTTCTTCCGGCAGGCTGAGGGTTTGTGTCGCCGCGCTTTCAGCAGAAACTGTCATTGGCTATGATCTCCAACAATCATTGCGCTATACACAGGATTCATTGCCACCTATCAGTATACGTTGGTGCGCATAGGCTCAACAAATGAGCTAGATGCTGTGTGTAACGCGTCTCTCCCCGCGCCTGACCTTTCTGAACCGGCGGCCGTACATGATGCTTCCGTAGTAATTGAACACCTGCCTCGCCTCTTCATCGTCGAACGGATAGTCGGCGCCCAGCTGGCGCGCAGCGGCAAGCCCCGTGATAAAGCATGTTTCCTGGCTGTTGACGAGCGTGTGCGCGCCGCAGTGCCATGTTCGCCTCTTGCCCTGGATGAAACGGAAAAGTTGAACAAGTACGGCAATATGCCGCACGTCATGAATGATGTGCTGGAACGACATCTCCTTGACGATCTTGTCTTTATCAATGGGGCGTACGGCGTTGTAGGTAACGAGGAGGGGTTTGTCGGAACCGTGTGCCCACGGCTGCTGGTTATGCATGATGTACGTGATCTGGTAATTGTCCGGTTTCTCGCCGTACTGCTCGACGTAGTTGCTCCGCGTATCCAGCGCCTTCATTGCATCGTCCGGCAGCACCGAGGAATCCGCGTGGACCACGGCATTGTGGTGAAGCTCCGTATCGTAGCGAATCGACGAGAGGATGTACCGCTCAAGGCGTGTTGGATCGTCGAGCAACGCCAGTGATTGATTCGCATTGCAGGCGAGAATCACGTCGTCGAACTCTTCCCGAACGCCGTTCTCGTCCTCAATGACAACCCCAGCGGCCTGGCGATACACCTTTCGGACAGGGCGATTCAGATAAATCTTGTCGCGGAACTCAAGGGACAGATTCTCGTAGATGCGGCGCGTTCCCTGGTCCCAGGTCTGCATGGTCGTCGCCCTCTCGATATCGAAGAATTCAAGATACCGGGCAAAGAGAGACGCTGGCATGGCAAACACGTCCGTTGCCATCAGGAAATTGACGAACATCGGCTTGAGAATCTTGTATTTGAAATCATCGGAGAACCTGCCCAGCTTGAGCACTCGGCCCATGCTGATGTAGTTGTACGGGTTCAGCGCATTGAGGAGCCGGGAGCGCGCCCGGGTCAACCGCCCGAAACGGTGGAGATGACGAAGCAGCCTCTGAAACTTCGCGATGTCTTTGGCGAGCTCCTGTCTCAAATCAGAATCGAAGTCGTGCGCGTAGATGCCCTCCCCGTACCTCACGCTGTAACTGAAGCGTGTCTCCAGCATGTCAATGCCGAATTTCTGCATCAGGAGAAGCACATGCTGGTAAACGGACGGGATGAGGGCCGTGACGGAGATGTCGAATGGCACGGAACTGCCGTCATCCTGCGGCATATCCACCGTTACGGCATTGCCGCCAATCTCGCCGCGCGCTTCAAAGACTCTGAAGTCGAACTTGTCAGGGTGGTGACTCAATCCCCATGCCGCGCCCAGCCCGGAGATACCCGCCCCCACAATGGCAATGCGCCTTACCCCGGTGTTAGCCGGATGCACCTCATGGCCCTTTCGCCCACCGAGCGAGTGCCTTGTCCGGCGAGGATATCTCCTCCATCGACGTATAGTAGGACTCCTCCCAACCCTGCTCGGGAAGCCCAGTGAACAGCATCAGGTTCAGGGGGTACTCGTCGCTCTCCCCGATTCTCCGAAAGTCGTCCCGAAACAAGAACGTGGGCTTCCCCAGGGCGATCGCCATACCCAGCTCAACCATGACCCCCTCGTCGGGTGGAATACCGTTGACCACCGCAAAAATGGCATCCGCGTCCGCCACGTCACGGAAATCTGCCTGCCCGATTCGATACGCCCACCCCGCCTCCGCGAAGTCGACCTGGTTGTTCCGTGAGAACGGCTCCCACACCTCCAGCCCAAGGTCCTCAAGCGCAGACACCAGTTGTGGCAGCAGCTCCGCTTTCTGCTGGGCGGAAAACCCGTACGGGTTGGCAAGGTAAATGGTCTTTGGCATGGGCGAAGTTCCCTATGAGGCCGAGCGCGGCATCCACGAACGGAGGCGCTTGCCGTTGAACAGCCTGCCCGTCACCTTGTCTGGCCTTGTAACTATCGAGAGCGCGCCCGCAGCCGACCACCTCGGGTCTCCCGGTCCATTCGGCGACATGTCCGTCCTGACCCACCCTGGGTCAAGCGCGTTGACCGTCACCTTGCCCTTCAATTCGTTGGCAGTAGCCAGCGTGAGCGCGTGTAGAGCGGCCTTTGACACGCCATAAGCCCCTTTCATTTCAGGTCCCATGATCCCGGAATCCGAGCCAACGTTGACGATGTATGGATCGTCCGACTGGAGCAGCAATGGAAGCAGACGCTTCGTGCAGAAATACGCCCCGTGAACGTTGACCTGCAGCGTCATTAGGAAATTGTCGTCCGGCTCCTCGGTGAGGCCCGGCTCGCTATTGTCGAAAATGCCGGCGTTGTTCACGAGGATGTCGAGCGAACCCCACTCGTTCTCAGTCCAGGAGACAATGCGGTCAACATCCGATGCAACGGACACGTCGGCAACCAGAGTGGAGAGCGAAGGAAGTTCTGCCTTTGCCCCTTCAAGCTTTGCGGAACTACGCGACACGGCCAGAACGTGAGCGCCCTCAGCGAGAAAGAGTTCACTGATTCGGAAACCGATCCCCCGGCTGCCCCCGGTCACAATGACACGCCGTCCTTCAAGCTTCATGCCGCCTCCCTGTCTCTATGAACTGGGGCCATTGAATAGCTTTAGCGTGTTGCGCGTCAAATGGAGGGCAGCCTGGAATTGTGTCTAGCGTAAACTTAAGGATGTGAACCATACCTACCTCAGCCAACGCAGGTGAACGCCAGTGACCCAGTCAGACATTGATCACCGCATCCATGAGTTGATCTCGGAATTCAAGTTGCTGAGCCCCTTCTTCGCGGGGTATCCGGTAAACCAGGACTTCGACTACTCGCCGCTCTACCCGTTGATGGGTTTCGCCGCCAACAATGTAGGCGATCCTTTCAGCTACTCCCGCTATCAGGCGAACACGCACGAGACGGAACGGGAGGTGGTACATTCCATTGCCGAGTTGATGAGGCTGCCCCCGGACGACGCCTGGGGCTATGTCACCGCTGGTGGCACCGAGGGCAACATGTACGGCATCTACGTGGGGCGTGAGCTGCTCAGAAACCCCATCGCCTACTTCTCACAGGACACCCACTATTCCGTGCTGAAGATCCTGCACGTTCTGGGCATCCGCAACATCATGGTCCGCAGCCAGGAAAATGGCGAGATTGACTACGACGACCTGCGGGAGTCCATACGGATCAACAGGGACGTGCCGGCGCTCATTGTGGCCAATATCGGGACCACCATGAAAGGCGCAGTCGACGACCTGGATAAGATCCGGGCAATCATCGACGACCTGGCATTGACCCGCACGTATATCCACGCTGACGCCGCTCTCCACGGCATGATTCTCCCCTTTGTCGATAACCCTCAGCCATTCGGCTTTGACAGCGGCGTCGATAGCATCGCTATCTCCGGCCACAAGCTCATCGGCTCGCCCATCCCCTGCGGCGTCGTGGTGACACGGAAGGAATACACCGCGCAGATCGGCCGCGCCATCGAGTATGTCGGTGCTCTGGACACCACGCTGCTGGGCTCCCGCAACGCCATCACACCCATGATCATCTGGTACGGGCTGAACAAGAACGGTCCGAATGGCTTCCGGGAGATGGTGCGGAGGATGCTGGACAACGCCGAGTACGCGGTGCAGAAGTTCAACGACGCCGGCATCCCCGCATGGCGCGGCGAGAACAGCCCCATCGTCGTTTTCCCGCGTCCCTCGGACTATGTGCTCTTCATGTGGCAGCTCGCCCCGTACGGGGACATCGCTCACATCATCACCATGCCTCACGTCACCCGTGACATGATTGACCAAACTGTCCAGGACTGCCTGGAGTGGCCGGTGAAGCAGGCATAAGCATGCAAGAAGATAACCCGGACCGCCGGATCATCGCGTTTACCTCCAAGGGGACGGGCGCATTGGCGCTCGTCGCGCAGACTCTGGCCGATGCGAAAGTGAACATCGAATCCATCGACGGGGATTTGGCAGGCGAGTTCGGCGTCATTACGCTGCGCACTAGCGATGACGACACGGCGCTGCAAGCGCTGCTGAGAGCCGAAGTACGGGCTGTCACCTCAGACGCTGTTGTCTTTCGTCTACCGGATCAGCCCGGCGCTTTGGCAAGTGTGGCCCGGCGCTTTATGGACGCCAACCTCAACGTCCGCACTATCCACATCGTGCATCATCAAGCCGGGCACGCCATCGTCGCAGTAACGACGGACGATGACGAAAACGCCCGCGCCCTCCTTGACGACGATCTGCTGATTTAGATCCCTTCAACGAGGATCGTAGTGGTGATGCTGCTCTTGTCCCGAATGTCGGCAATTGCCAGATATTCAGCCGAGGTAACACATGCTTGCGCCTGCTCCATGCTTGGGAACTCCACGATAACAACGCGATGAGGCGTCCGGTCACCACTGACAATCTCAGCGGGCCCACCACGAGCCAGGTACTTGCCGCCGTGCCCCTCCATTATCGCGACGATTTGGCCCGCATATTCGGCAAACTCGGCCTCATTCGTAATCTCATTGTCAGCAATCAGGTATGCCGCCATGTCAGTAACTCCTCTCCCGTTCAACTATCCCCTATGCAAGTAGCATTACGCATCAACCCGCACTGTAACAATATCAATTCCGTGATACTTCCGGTGACGTACGGATGAAGCGTAGTGCCGCAGCAGGCGGAAGGAAATCTCACTGATGTCCGGCGTCTCGGCCTGCTCACTCATGTATGTGATTCGGTCTTCTATGTTCTCCTCAGTAAAGAGCGCCAGGAACTCCATCTCAACCGTGCCGCCACCAGGTCGCGCATTGAGAATGAGACGAGGGGTTTGTTGCCCCGCATAGTCATCGCTCAACTGCAGCATGCTGGACAGCGTCTCCTCACCGGCGGCGCATAGCCGCTCGATGGAGTTTGGATTCCATCCCATGCCGGAACCAAGCTCCCGCAGGAATGCATCGATGCTGGGCGCAGCCGAACCGTCGAGGCTCGTTTCCATCCGCCTGCGACGTCGACCACCCACTCCCGTAATCAGGCCCATCAGGAGCGCAGCTGAGATTCCGACAATAACACTGTTCCCCAATGCGACGCCCCAAGGATCACCCAGGATGTCTGTGAGAATGTTTTCAGTCTGCAGGCCGAGTCCGATCGAGAGCGATAGCCCAACGATGAGAGCCTTCTGCGGATTCAGTCCGTCCTGCAGGATAGTCCGCACACCTTCCATGAAGAGCAGACCCATCATGACCATTGAGACTGCGCCGGTAACCGGCCTGGGTATCGTCAGGAGAATCGCCACAATCTTGGGCAGAAGGGCGAGAGCAATCAGTGTGACTCCCACAGTGAATGCCACACGCCTAGCCGAGACGCCGGTGAAGCTGATAAGCGCAATCGTTGAAGGCAGATAGACCAGTATGGGCAGGGTCCCTGCCAGTCCGCAGAGCAGTATGGCTATCCCTCCGGCATTCAGCATCCCTTGCACACCACGAAAATCCACGGCGCGGGGTGTCCGCCAGGAGACTTGTTGGATTGACGCCCCTTCACTACTGGCCTTGACAGCGACTATTGCGCTCACGATGAGGAAAACCGGCAGAAGCTCCAGGAAATCCCCATTCGTCACCGGGCTCAGGCCGGGCCATGCTGAGAATTCCGGCAAATCGATCCATGGAGCATCAAGCGCTCCCTGAATGTCGTACGCTCCCAGCAAAATGGCGGCAAGGCAGCCTGCAAGAATCGTGATAGGAATTGCCAGTAATCTATACAGTCCGGAGGAGCGCAGTATGAGAATTGCGGCGATGATTAGAGTTGTCCCGCCTATTGCCGGACCCGCCACCATGGGCAAGCCGCTCGGCACATCATCCAGCCTGGCAATGGCGATGGGCATAGCGGAGGCTGCCAATAGCATAAAAGCGACACCGGAGACCACCGGAGTGATGATTCGGCGCAGCTGAGCCAGCCAGAGTGACAGCGCGAACTGCACCAACGACGCGGCGACGACGAGACTCGACATGACCGGGAGCCCGCCTTCGGCCACTGCTAGGACGCAGACCGCCAGGAACGGTGCTGCGGAACCCATCAAAAGAATGTGCCCCGATCCAAGGCGCCCAAACCTGACGGCTTGGAGTGCAATGGCAATGCCGGCAATGACCATAGCGACGAACATCGACCATGACAGGAAATCGTCGCCCCCGTCGGCGGCCACGGCAAAAATGGTCACAAAGGTGACCGTGTTGGACAGCGCGATCAAAGCGCCCTGGAGCGCAACGCCAAGCGTCAAAAGGGGAGGAGACTTCTCATCCGGCTCGTAGAGTATGTGATCATTGGCGCGCATCAATGCACCTCTGTGAGTCGGCGTCTATGGGCCTAACGGGATGATGCTGCGAACGTTCCGTTGGGAGGTGGGGTTGTGAGCGGGTTAGTAGTGGGTTTCTGCGAAGAGTTCCCAGCGCATTCCGTAGTAAGTCCTGCTTGCAGCAACGTCTCGACCTCTTCTACATCAGTCGTCGGAGCCAACGTGGCCAAACGGACAGGTGGTGAATAACTTCTTCGAGGTATTCATCCTCAAGTGACTTCAGAGCATCGTACCCAAGATCAGGCATATCTATCGCTGAATCCTCATCAAGGGCTGGTTCCAGCCATGCCTCCCTCATCGCACTGCCTGCAACACGCCGAAGCTCCGCCAAGAGCTCAGCAAACTTACGGTGAACATGAGGGGATTCAGTCTGCAACCACGCAGAGTAGAATGCTAGGTCAGCTTGGACTCTCTGCAATTCCGACGAAATACGGATTCGTTCTTCCTCCGGCGCTGTCTTCCTGCGCCGTCTGATGACGTAAGGAAATTCTCTGTATTCGTGCATTGAGGCAAGTGCCCGCGAAAATATCTCTCGACTCCTGTCATGCCGGTTGCGTACGCTGTTCAGCCAGTTACTCAAGACAAATAGAACAACAGAGACCGATGCTGTGACTCCCATCCCCAATACGGGCCACGGAATGGAGACTTGTTGTACATCAATCATGCTTGTGCAGGATCCTTTGATTCTGATCCATGAGGAACTTCTTCGCCAACCCATTCTCCCGTCTCTCTCCACCAAGCTTCCCGGAACAAGTGGATGGTAGTCATGAGGATGAGCATGAGCAACCCATCGCCAAAGACCCACTTACGTTCATCCGGATCCTGCGGATACCACATGCACAGGCTCTTGTCAGAGTATCTATGAGGCGAATCCCCAGGGCCATCAGAAAACACTGTCGGTATATCCGAATGCCCCTCAAACCGGATTTTCACGGCGCGCTCTTCATACTCAGGGATGGGCAGCAACAATCGGTATTCGTACGCGCCCTTAGTCTTGATGCAGCGTAGCTCCGGATATTGGTTACGCACGCCTTTCTCGAAATTCAGCCGCTCCACTGGTTTGTCATACCAGGGTCGACGGTCACGATTGGCCGGGCCACTATACCTCCGCCGAGGGCTCACTGCCGTATGACCTCGTAGACTTTGAGGGAGTCGTCGTCTGAGGCGTCAAGATCGCCGGCCCGACTGATATGCCAAAGGGCGACATGTCTGCACGCAGTGCTGCCGCCAGGAGCGACTTGCGGTCTGTTGCAGACCAGTCCTCGGCGTAGTTCGGGTAGAGCTGTCCGATGGCCTCTTCCACCTTGTTCCTGTCGGCGTCGTTTTCCAGCGCCTCCTCCATAAGTGAGGCAGCACGTTCGAGGCGACCGACCACGATGTCCCTGTCGTGAAGCAGCTTGATGGGCCCTGAGACGTCGGCCGGATCAGGAGTCAAGTGATTCTTCAGTTCGCTCGCCGCAAACCGAAACAGTTCGGCGAGTCCATCGGGAACCCCGTGTTCCTCAGTAATGCAGGCCAGCGCTAGCGCCTCAATGTTGAAGCTGCATAGGCCGGGCTTCGTGAACTGAGAGTTCCAACCCTTTGCCAGCCGTATGATCTTCGCCCTCGTTCGCCGAAGCTCAGCGGGGTCAGCAGTCAGGATTTCTGTGTGATATTCGGGATGAGATGCGTCCCAGCGATCCATCTCGGTATTGGGAATCCATAGGCCTTCGCCCTTCCTAGTCAAGGCAACGATAAGGTCAACGGAAGGATCCGACCCGTCGGGCAGAGGTTCATTGAACTTGATCTGAATGGCCCGCTTGGTGACTCGGAATGCTATTCCCGGGTGACCCTCCTTCAGATCGCCACGCACCAGCCGCCTAACCTCCTCTACAACCTGACCCGGCCCTTCACCATCACCATCTGGCCCCAGGGCTGGATACGAGCGGCGATCCAGAACGATTCCACAGTCCGCATCAGTGTCGTGATTCGCGGTCTTGTGCGCGATCGATCCTGAAATGTACGTCCGCAATACGCCACCGTATTCGCGGGCCGCAGCAAGTACTTCGTCTCGCCGTGCTCGTGCGGCGGCCAGCGTCTCATTAGATGGCGCCAACTGTCTGTGAACGTCGTTCAGGCATGAAGCAGTGTTTTGCATCTGATCCTCCTATTCACTCCTGCTCTCCCCCGCGCGCCCGTGACCTGATCCTACCGATCAAAGACGTAAGTGTCAAATCTCAATTGGCCGTGTTGCGTTCTGTAAAAAATGCGGCTAATGTATTTATATGATGATGTTGGGTTCAATCGCCGATACTTATCAGGGTTTGGCGCGCGCGCGTCCCGAGCCCTCGTCCTATTCGGAGTCGTGGGCCGTCACCATGGCCGAAAGCGGTGACATCCAGGATGATGGCTGGCTCGAGACGGATGGACTTCGAAAAGTCAGCGTCTCGTCACGCCTCCTCCTAGACAGGCACGTCTTGCGACCATATGACGTCATCATCACCGCCCGCACCGGTATAATCAAGGTCGCGCTAGTCCGCCCCGATGTGACGCGCACGGTGGCGGGCATCACCCTGCTTGTCATACGCCCCAGAGACCCCGGGCATGGCATGGGTCATTGGATCTGGTTCTTCCTCACATCCGGGCAGGGCCGTGAGCAACTTTCTCGCCGCATGACAGTCAATTCCACTACCACGTCCCTCTCCGCCCGTAGCGTGGCAGAAATCGAGATTCCGGTGCCCTCTCCGCGAGAGCTCGACGGCATTGCCAGTCTCGTCGAGGCGTCTGAGGACGCTTACACTAAGGCCATGCACGCCGTCCGCATCCGGCGCGAAGCGGTACGCGACTCACTCATCGAGAACATTCGCCGCAGGAACGAAGCGGGCGGAATAAGGAGAATCTGAATGCCGCTGACCAGACAGGAACTCGAGTCCAAGTTGTGGCAGGCTGCCGACATTCTCCGCGGCCAAATCGACGCCGCCGACTACAAGAACTACATCTTCTCCATCCTCTTCCTTAAGAGGTTGTCTGACCGCTTCAATGAGGAAGTTGAAAGCGCCATTGCGTCCGGTGTTCCGCGTGACGTGGCTCTCACTGATCCCACCGAGCATGAGTTCTTTGTGCCGGAATCAGCCCGATGGCCTGCCCTCTCGGCAGGGGGCATGAACCAAGGCGAGAAGCTCAACACCGCCAGCCAAGAGATCGAAGAGGCGAACGCGCCCCGTCTTGACGGTGTGATCGGCAATACCAACTGGAACGATGAGTCCAAGCTGGGCAGCCCGGCCAACCGAGAGGGCATCATACGAAGCCTGCTTGCCCATTTCTCCGATCTTGACCTGCGTGATGCCAATGTCAGCGGCGATACCAGCGGCATCGGGAACGTTCTTGGTGATGCGTATGAATACCTGATCTACCAGTTCGCCGACGATGCCGGCAAGAAGGGCGGCGAGTTCTACACGCCGCGCTCCGTGGTTCAGCTCATCGTCGAACTGCTCAAGCCGCAGGAGGCCATGCGCATCTGCGATCCAACGGCCGGATCCGGCGGGATGCTGATATACGCCGCGGACTATGTGAACAGGCACGGCGGCAACAGCGCCAACCTCGTCCTGCACGGGCAGGAAAAGAACCTAGGCACGCTGGCCATCGGCAAGCTTAACCTGCTGTTACATGGCCTCCGCTCCGCTCGCCTTGAGCCCGGTGACGTGATCACGGAGCCGCGACTGGTGGACGATTCCGGGCGGCTGCTTGGCTATGACCGCGTTATCGCCAATCCGCCGTTCAGCCTCAAGAACTGGGGCCACGAATTCGCTCCGACCGATTCCCATCATCGCTTTGACCGATACGGAGCGACGCCGCCGCGCACGCGGGGTGATCTCGCCTTCCTCCTGCACATGCTGTCCGTCACCAATGGCGAGGGTATGGTCGGTGTCGTCATGCCACACGGCGTCCTGTTCCGGGGTGGCGCGGAGGGCAAGATTCGCAAGGGCATCATCGAGGCGGACCTGTTTGAGGCCATCATCGGACTCGCGCCCAACCTCTTCTTTGGTGCCAGCATCCCCGTCGCCATCTGCGTGCTGAACAGGAACAAGCCCGCGGAGCGCCGGGACAAGGTTCTCTTCATCGATGCCGCGCAGGAAGGCTATTTCCGTCAGGGCAAGGCGCAGAACCACCTGGACGAGGAGCACATCCGGAAGATTGCCGAGGCGTACGCCGCATTTGAGGACATGGATCGATTTGCGCACGTCGCGGACATGCAGGAGATCGAGTCCAACGACTTCAACCTGAACATTAGCCGCTACGTGGACACGACGGAGCCGATAGAGGTGATGAGCGTGGAGGACGCGTTATCGGAATTGGCCGAAGCTGAGAAGAAGCGCGATGAGGCCGTCGCCAAAATGGACGGACTGTTGGCCGAACTCGGCTACAAGCGGTAGGGCGTCCGGCGATGCCGACAATCCATCGGGAAGGGCCGTACCGTTTCCACTTCTATGTCTCCGATTGGCAGGAGCCGCCTCACGTCCACGTCGAACGGGACAACCTCGAAGCCAAGTTCTGGCTGAGTCCCATCAGCCTCCAGTCGGCCGGCGGCTTCCGGCCTGTAGAGGTGAACCGGATCAGGCGTATCATAGAGCAAAGGGTCGAAGACTTCTTGGGAGAATGGCATGACAGATTTGGCAGTTGAGGCCGCTTCCATAAACGCAACGAACGTTGTTGTCACTGAGGCTGAGTTGACGGCGGAGTTGAATGACGGACGTACAATCTCCGTTCCCCTCGCCTGGTACCCCAGGTTGACGCACGCCACCCAAGAGGAGCGCCACAATTGGCGCTTGAATGGCGCCGGGCAAGGCATCCATTGGCCTGACCTGGACGAAGACATCAGCATTGTTGGCCTGCTAGCGGGCAGAAAATCCGGCGAGAACGCCAAATCGTTCAGCCAGTGGCTTGAGGCCAAGAAAGCCGGGCGCCCGCTGACTCTGGATGCGCTTACAGCGTATGAGCGCTCCCACAGCAAGGCCACAGAGGGATAATCTTCTGGGCGAGGTGTAGAGATTCCTAGCAGGGTTTCCTAAGCTCCCACCGTCCGCCTGTAATAACATCTTCCCGACTACCCTCCCTTCAACTCAACTTCATGATTCCGCCACTGATTCTCCCAATCCCGCAAACCATTCAGGCGGCACAATCTCACCAGATGGAGGCGCATAGATGGCAGGCATTGTAGTTGGGCTTGGTCTCTTCCTTTTGGGGCTGGTATTTGCCGCATTGGGTGCGAACGAACCATTCACCTGGGTTATGTTTGGGTTCGGCGTCGCCATGGCAATCGTTGGCGCGGTAGTGCTTGTGGTGGCCGTGAAGGGCAATTCTTAGGTTCTCAATCATGACCACTGACCCAAAGACCCCTCTCCCCGATGGCTGGCACATGGTGGCGTTGGGGGACGTGGCCAAGATAATCATGGGTCAATCGCCTCCTGGGTCAACCGTATCAGATTGGGATGGTGAGTTAGAAGAAGAACCCGGGCTGCCCTTTATCCAGGGCAATGCAGAATTTGGTGCCAGATCTCCAACTGCGGTGAAGTGGTGTGCAACTCCACTGAAAATTGCCGAGCCAGGAGACACGTTACTTAGTGTTCGCGCACCCGTAGGAGCAACCAACCGCGCGGAATGCGAGCTGGCTATTGGCCGCGGGCTGGCAGCAGTCAGATTCAACGACTCTCAGACGCCCTTTGGTTGGCACATCGTCAACCATGCCAAGTATGAGCTGGATCGGCTTACTCAGGGCAGCACTTTCTCGGCTATAGGGAGTGACGTTCTACGCTCGCTGCCCATCCCTCTCCCGCCGTTGGAGGAGCAGCGTGGGATTGCCACGGTGTTGGACACCATCGATGAGGCGATTGAGCGGTCTGAGGCCATCATCGCCGCGACGGAGCGGCTGCACGATGCCCTGCTCCATGAGCTGCTGACTCGCGGCGTCCCCGGCCGACACTCCGAGTACCGCGATGTCCCCGTCCTCGGCACAATCCCCGCCAGTTGGGAGGCGGCACAGCTGGGGGAGGTGGCGACCATAAACCGCGGCCTGAGTTGGTCCCGTGACCAAGAGTTGCCCGCTGCTGAAGAGGGCTCTACTCCAGTAGTTCGCATAGGAAACGTACAGCGTGATGGCTTCAAGATGGACGACGTTCTTCATATCAAGGGGGTCTCATCACAAGAGCTTGAACGGCACCAGATTAGCGACAATCACCTGATTATGGTCGGATCAAACGGAAACCCCGACCGTGTAGGTAATCTGTACCTTGCCAACAATGAGGTGGTTGGTCATGTCATGGCCTCCTTCCTTATCGGCATCAAGCCCTTCAAAGGCGTCGCCACAAAGTACCTAGACCTTTCTCTGAGTTCATGGCGACCTCAGCGGGCCATAACAGAATCGACTTCTGGATCGACTGGGCTCAGGAATCTCAGTTTGGAGTTTCTCCGATCGCTTAGAGTCGCCCTGCCACCCCTTCCGGAGCAGGAAGAGATTGCGGAGGCACTTGACGGGGTGGAAGCGTCGATAGCCCAGAGTAAGGCGCAGGCGGATACGCTACGATCGCTCAAGGCGTCAGCGGCGGAGGCGTTGCTGACGGGCACAGTGCGGGTGCGCGGGAAGTAGGGAGAGAGAACAGTGGACTTGAGCGGCCTGTTGTATGTTGTCGGGGCCGTCGGGGTAGTACTGATCGGTCTTGTCGCATTCAGATTTATCGCAACCTTTGACCTCAATAAGTGGCAGGAACGTAAAGACAAGAAGATGCAGGTGCGCCTCATGAATGCGTGTCCTCATTACTTGGTGACTCTGGCTGACAATGACGGGAAGGGTGACGTTAAAATCCAGCCTCTGTACGTAACAACATATGGAACGACGGACTGGTTTTGTACGCAATGTCGCACAGTGTTTCCAGGCGGGCTGATCCTTCCCCAAAAACCTAGGGGCATGAAAGAAGTTGAGGCTCTCATAAAACAACAAGAGGAGTTCCAGAAACTTGCACGTAAGGCCGGGGTTGTATAGGTGGGAGTCTTGTGACAGGGTGTTCGACACTATCAAGCGGTGGCGGCAATTGAAGGGCAGGTGTTATGACAGCGCAGTATGGAATCAGTCAATCCACATGGACCATGTCATATCGGGGCGAGAGTTTCGAAGACGGTTCAATCGGCGCGCTGGAATTGGCTGACGCTCTAAGGGCGCTACAGAGTCTAGTCGTCCGATGCAATGCGCTAACCAACGACCCTGAGGCCCCACCGATGCTGCGGATACGCTCGCAACCGCCGGGGTCTTTTGAGTTTCTTTCCGAACTCAGTGTTCACATTGCCGCCGCGCCACTCATAGCGGATATTCGCCTAACGGCCGACGCACTTAGGGCAGTGATTTTCGGAGTACGGGGCACTTTGGGCGTCTTGGGCCTGATTGCCGCGCTACGTGGGCGTATGGCAAGCAACACCGAACGGCAGGGTGACTCCATCATCATAGAAGAGACCGCAGACTATAAGAGGGCAACCATACCATTGCGAATCTTCGACTTAGCCATGGACCGGGATGTCCGGATGTCTGCTGCTGGCGTTTTCGCGCCGCTTCGCGGCAACGCGAACAACAATCTAGTGATCAGAGATGGTCCGGACGACATCTTCTCCATGAATGGAAACGACATTGATGCATTCGAATATGGTGACACCGGAGCGGACGGGGACCGGGAAATGGAACTTCCAGTCCAGAGCCTGAGTGTTGTTGCCGTCAATCTAGCAAACCGGAACGCCCGCTGGCGATTCAGTGACGGCAAGCATACTGATTCCTATTACATCCGTGACGAGGAATTCTTGGACCGCGTCATGGGCGGAGAGGAGCGCTTCGGCAAAGGAGATATCTTGATCTGTCGGGTAGTCCAGAGTGAATACACTCAGCGCAACGGTCAAGTATCCACAAGGCGCAACGTTATCCGTGTCTTGGAACACCAACAGCCCGCAATTCAAGAGCCGCTCTTTGAAGACACGCCATGACCACCCTCCCTGCCAAGCTGAATGAATACAACGCCGCCGAATTGCCGGCTCGGGAGTTGCTGGAGAAGCTTGGCTGGGAGTACGTAGAGCGAGAGACACTCGCAAAAGAGCGCAACAACGAGCGTGGGGTTCTACTTAAGGATCGGCTCCGCGCTGCCCTGCTCCGCCTCAACCAGTGGATGACAGAGGCGCAGGCGGATCGCGTCATCTTTGACCTTGAACACGTCAACGAGACAGGGCTGGCCCGTAACCGGCGCGTCCATGAGTACCTGACCCACGGGATGCCGCTGACCGTCGACGGCTCGTCCGGGCGAGACACGCGCATCGTCCGCTTTTTCGATTTCGACCACCCGGTGGACGGCTTGAACGAATACGTCGTCACGACGCAGTTCCGCGTCCGCCGCGGCAATGACCGCGCCCCTGACGAGGACGACACGCGCGTCATCAAGCCGGATCTCGTGCTGTTCGTGAACGGCATCCCCCTCGTCGTCATGGAGGCAAAGGCCCCGTCGCTCATGGCCATGGGTGTGACCATGTCCCCGTTTGATCCGCAGCCATGGATGGAGAAGGGCGTGGAGCAGCTGCGCCGCTACCAGGAGGCGGAACCGAAATGGCACGGCACAGGGGCGCCGGAACTCTTCTACTACAACCTGATGTGTGTGGCGCACTGCGGCGCGGCGGCCGTGTACGCGGGCGTGGGCGCGCCCCTCAACGCATATTTCCAGTGGAAGTCTATCCTGCCGTTTTCGGAGCAGGAAACTCGTGACCGCTTTGGTGTCGAGCCGATGGGGCAGGCGCAGTTGATCATCGGACTGCTGTCACCGTCCACGCTGCTTGATGTGCTGCGCGACTACGTGGCGTTTGAACAGGAGCACGGTCGGCTGGTCAAGAAGCTGCCGCGTTACCAGCAGTATCGGGCCGTTGGCGCGGCAGTGGAGCGGATGCTCAAGAACGACAAGCCGGAGGAACGCGGCGGCGTGGTCTGGCACACACAGGGCTCCGGCAAGTCGCTGTCGATGCTGTGGCTTGCGACGAAGCTCCGCCGCGAGCCGCGCCTGAGGAACCCGACCATCGTCATCGTGACGGATAGGCGGCAGCTTGACCGTCAGATTACCGAGACGTTCAGGAACTGCGGTTTCCCCGCGCCGGAGCAGGCTGACTCAACACGTGACCTGCGCAGGCTGCTCACATCGGGGACGGGTCGCACGATCATGACCACCATCCAGAAGTTTGAAGAGGCGTTGGAAGCGCCCGGCGGAAGGCTGGATGTCCTCAACGCCTCTGAGGACGTGGTTGTCATGGTTGATGAGGCGCACCGGACGCAGTACGGCATCCTTGGAGGACGTTTGTCTGGCGCCTTGCCCAACGCCGTGCTGATCGGCTTCACGGGTACGCCGATCGATAAGGGTTTCAGGCGCAGCACGATGCGCCGCTTCGGGTCACTGATCGACTCATACACGATCCCGCAGTCGGTGGTGGACGGGGCCACGGTGCCGATCCACTATGAGGCACGGCTGCCGGAACTGGCCATTGAGGGGCCGGAGACGCTAGACAAGCTGTACGAGACGATGTTCGGCGACTACCCGCCGGAAGTGCAGCTGCAAATGCGCCGCCGGTACGCGAACAAGGAAACGGTGGCCGAGGCTGAACGGCGTATCGAGATGATTGCGTTGAACATCAAGGAGCACTTTGAGACCAAGGTTCGCCCCAACGGGTTCAAGGCGCAGGTGGTAGCCCCCTCTAGATTCGCTGCCCTCAGGTATGCGGAGAAACTCAACGACTTCAAGCTCAGTGCCTTTCCCATTATTTCCACGTCTCCCAACGACGGCGCGGAGTTCCAGGAAGCGCGTGAACTGGACGAGGATGCAATCACTTCCCGATTCGTCGATCCGGACGGAGACGTTGAGATTCTCGTGGTTGTCGACAAGCTGCTTACAGGCTTCGACGCGCCCGTTGAGCAGGTGCTGTACCTAGACCGCTCGCTTAGGGATCACGGGCTGCTACAGGCCATTGCACGGGTCAACCGGCGTTTCGCCCACCAGCAGGACGACGTGTCCACCGAGAAGACCAACGGACTGATCATCGACTATCACGGTGTATCAAGTGACTTAGAGACCGCACTGTCGTCGTTTGAATGGCAGGAAGTCCAGGACACAATGGAGCGAGTCCAGGAAGACCCTTCGAACATCATTGACGGAGTTGCCGATAAGGCTGAGGCACATTTCAGAGGCAAGGACCTGGCAAACACGTGGGATTGCGTTTCCGTGTTCGCTCCGGACGCCTCAACCGAGGGCGACTATAAGGCCGATCTCTTCGAGCAGTTCAATGCCAACTACAGAGAGTTCTCGCGGCTGATGGATCAGTTCCTCCCGGACCCGAGAGCGCTGAAGTACTCGGATCGGCTTGCCCGCCTGACGGAGATTCGCGCATATGCCCGCGCGCAATTCCTCCGCGAAGACGCCAACGTGGACTGGACGGCAATCAGCGCCAAGGTCAAGAAACTGCTGGATGAGCGGATCAGCGCAGAGGTGCGCAGGCTGATGTCGCCGGTGTCCATCCTCGACAGCGACTTTGATGAGAAGGTTGCACGACTGCCAGGTGACGATGCGCGGGCCTCGATGATGGAACACGCCATCCGCGCCCACATCAGCGAGAAACTTGCGGAGAATCCTGCGTTCTATGAAAGGCTGTCCGAACGGCTGGAGAAGATCATCCGCGACCTGCGCCAGCGGGTGATTACCTCAGCGCAGGCGTCGTTAGGGATGCATGCGCTTCGCCAAGAAGCACAAGGAGAAGCCGGGCTTGCCGCGAAGCACGGACTGACACCCGTGTCGTTCGCGATCTATGAATTGCTTGATGAACGTGCCACGCCGCAAGACCACAAGGGGAGCGTGGCCGAGGGCGACGAGCCGTACAGAACAGAGTTGGATGAGGAAACGCGGGATGTTGCCAAGAAAGTGGAGTCTACTATCGTCAAGCACACTGCAATCGTAGACTGGCAGTCTAATCTGGACGTTCAGCGGCAAATGCGCCGCGACATCAAGCGGGAATTGCGCCCTGGCGGAGACTATTCCGAAGAGGAATTGGAGGAGTTGGCACAGCGCATCGTGAATCTCGCAATCAGCCGGAGTGGAAAGTGACGACTCGCTCCAGCGTCAAGTTCGGCGACACCGTCATCGACTATGAGATCAGGCGAAGCCCCCGGCGAAAGAAGACGGTACAGATCAGCGTTGACGGCGGAGGGGTCCGGGTTGCATCGCCGGTAGCGACGAGTGATGCCGAGTTGCAGGCAATCGTCCGCAAGCGAGCGCCATGGATCCTGAGCCACTCGTCTGACGCGATGCTGGAGGCAGTGCCCAAGCAGTTCGTGAGCGGTGAGACGCTTCCCTACTTGGGCCGCAACGTCATGATCATTGTGAAGCCGGCCGATGTGCTGCGTCCCGTGATCCGCTTCGACCATTGGCGGTTCAGGCTCGATGTACCGAACGACTTGAGCGATGACGACCGGATCGAGGCACTGCGAAAAGCGGTAGTGGCGTGGTACAGGGAAAGGGCTTCCGAACGGTTGCAGGGCGTCGTAAAACGTTGGTGGTCGCAGCTGGGACAAGGCGAAATCTCTCAGGTTCTCATAAGGGACCAGCGGCAGAGATGGGGGAGTTGCTCATCCGACGGCACACTGCGATTCAACTGGCGGGCCATGATGCTCAAGCCAGCCCTCATCGAGTATGTCGTTGTGCATGAATTAGCCCATCTCACCCATCAGAACCATGCGCAGGAATTCTGGAATCTGCTTTCGAGTGTGATGCCGGACGCCCAACAGAGGCGGCGCGACCTCCGCGAAGCAGGACGGCTGCTACCGCTATAGGTGCGGGCTGCTAGTCCCTACCGTCCGAGAGTTTTCCAGTTCTCCTCAATTTGATACATGCCAATGACCGACAACAGAGCCTACGACCAGCCAAGCTTATGGCTGGAGCGAGCTCATACTGACGCTACCGCTGCACAAGTATTGGCAGAGACGGATCATAAACTTGATGCGCTGTTCCATGTGCAACAGGCCATGGAGAAAGCTACCAAGGGACTGAGGCTCGCCACCGGCACAACGCACGAGGAAGTTACAAGGACTTCACATGATACCTTGGATTCCCTCCTCAGGGTCTTCAGGGAACCCCTAGAGGCAGGCAATTTGTTGGAAGCCTTCCTCGACCTATTCAACCCCGAAATACTTGAGAGACTCGTTTTTGCTCACCAGGGCTCCATAAGTAGCAATAGGAAGTGGTCGAAAAAGCAAAGGAGGCAGGTCTATAGCGAATACACAAGAATCGCCCACTTCTTCCGCGCCCCTGAGGTTGATAAGTCAGAGGCGGACAACTTTCGGGCAAGTGTCGCTACATATCCGCCTGAAATCATCGAACTACTCATAGACACTCTACGGAGGATCCGCGAAACAATCCTAGGAGCGACTAAGGAACCCATCAAGATTGCGCCCCTCCCGCCGGGGGAGGACTGGTTCCAGTGGCTTTGCAGTCAGGTCATTCGGCAAGTCTCCAAGAGAATCTCCAACATGAAGCCGCGAATGCTGAAGAAAGCTGAAGTTGGGCTGGTAAAGGCAGTACTGGGCCCAGTCGATGAGCCAGGTTTGCGCGCAGCAATGGCGAGTCGCAGACTATGGCGAGTCAGTCGACAATTCGAGTGGGTGATGGCCTATCTGTGCCTTTACATAGTCGGCACAATTTCATGGCCACATGCCGTGTCCGCAAGGTATCCTGGCCGCCCTGCTCCAGCAGAGGAAGCAATCGACGCTGCTACAGCCGGGCGGATGGGAATTCAGCATTATAGTGACCGAATAGGTGCGATGGAGCTTGTGGGGACATTGGCCGATGAGGCTGAATGGGCAACCCGAATACTCAAGAGAAGCCTGCGCTGGCGAGCCTGACTTTACTCTGGACATATCCAGCAAACGTCCTTTGTTGGCACATTCTTGGCCATAGTTGGCTGATCATATCCTTGCCACTCCGCGTGCGCTTTCTGCTGTAACAAGGCACAGTTCCCAAGTGAATAAGCTATGGATTTCTCAGCCGTTCCCCAAAGCCGCTTAGCACAAAACGTTCGTTCTGACAATGGCCTGCAGGCCATTACCAACCGTGCTCCTTATTCGGAGAATTGTGGAGGCGAATGTCACCCCACGACGAACCAGCATTGAGGAAGCCATCTCCTGTTGAGCAAGAGCAAACCTGTTTCTCCAGAGCTAAAGCAAGCCATGCGTCTATACGTGGACGCCTATGTACTGATGCATGGGCGTCCAGCGGCGATTGCCCACCTCGGCGTGTCGCGGTACACGTTGTGGAGGTATCTTGAGCGTCGTCATGACGGGCGCGCCATTCCACAGGCGGTCATCGGCTTGTTCGGCGATGATTCGCGGCACATCGACGAAGCACGGTATGCGGTCCTTGGCGGACTCGCGATGTCACTGGAGCACAAGGAACCAGAGAGTTTTACCACGGCCCTCCGCGAGACTCTGCTCATGCTATGCGCTGCGCCCTTCGCGACGGTTGGGGATCTGGCGAGTCTCAACCGGTTTCCGGAGACCACGCTGCGGGATCGGCTGCGCAAGCTGACTAACAGGGGTCTCGTCAGTCACATCTCGCACCACTACTTCGCCCTCGGCAACAATCCGCACAAGCGGTTCTTTCCAACCCTTGAGGGCATCTCGGCAGTGTGGGATGAAGACGGGGGTGCCAGGCAGTTCATACGGAGTTATCCCGTCTCACGGCAATGGTTCCGGCTCTTTACCGAGCGACTTGACGCCATTGCTGTGATCTATCGGGTGGCGGCTATGGTCGCGGACGAAGATCCGCGCCGGCAGCCCGTCCGAATCGATTTCTATCGCAGCGGGCCATACGATGCCCTGCTAACGCTCTCGCACTACCGCTCCATCGGCATTGTGCGGCAGGGGCCAACACTGCCCTCGGCCAGTCTCCGCTATCGTCTGAACACCATTGACCGGATGGGGTACGAGCAGGAGCCGCTCGTGACGCTGGTGCTCACCCATTCGAACTCGGCCACACGGCGGGCCATACGGGCACTGAGCAACTACAACATCCGAAGCAGCACTTACGTCGCCACCGAGCGGCAGGTCCTGTGGTCGCTGAAGAATGCTGAGGTCTGGCAGGAGGGCGGGTACGGTTATGGGCAGGAACCACCGGTCGCCGTCGAGCCTGATTCTCGGCTGTCCCACATGTTTGAGCGACTTCATGACCTCGTTCTCGTTTATCGCCGGGAGCTTCTCCTGTCCCGCAAGATTGAGCCTAACCCAGATGAGTTGTACCCCCTCAGAGCCGTTGCCTCAGCCCCTGACCCGGCGAAGCAGTTGGCTGAAGCGCATTCCGTTCAACTCTCTGCCACGGGAAAGGAGGTCTTGGACGTGCTTGCAGCGTGGCCGTTCTCCACAACCGATCAGTTCGCGAGTTTTCTACGGGGAGCGACGCGTCGACGCGCCAACCAGGTGTTGCGTTCACTAAGGTCTCAAGGGCTTATACGAAACTTCGAGGGAGGGAACACGCTCACCGATGAGGGCCTGGCATACCTCGCTCGGCGGGATCGCGCTGCCGTCGGGAAGACCCTCGACCGATGGAGTTCGGAATCTGCCGACATAATCCCAGGCCACATCGAAGGGACCGCGCTGCGCAGTATCGATGCCCAGATTCGGCACCATGACGGCATCATCGGGTTCGCCTCTGCTCTGAACAAGGAGGTCGCTTACGACAGGAACTATCGGTTGTTCGATCTGCTTCCCACGTCCAGAACCTCCGTCACGTTTAACTATCGATTCGTCAACTACACAATCCATCCAGATGCGACATTCTTGCTGGAGTACAGGGGCAAGTGGTACCCGTACCTTCTTGAGTTTGAGCGCCGTGCAACGACACCAAGGAGAATCCGGGACAGGCTCACGTCCTATCGCCGATATTTCCGGACTAGTTGGCCCCGGCGCGACCACGGTGGCAAGTCCCCCCGCGTGCTTTTCGTCTTCGAATCTGCAGAGGATGAATGGACATTCCTCCATGCTTGCGACGAGGAAATCAGTCCTCACGTCTTCACGTCCAATGAACCGCTCCTCGACAGATTGGGGGTCTTGGGACTGTGCTGGCGCCGACCTCCCCCACGTGCCCGCGAAAGAACCCTTCTGAGAGAACTATGAACCCCAAAATTGACACAATTCACATCGTCGTCGGTACTTCCTCAACCACACGGCCCTGCAAATATGCGCGGCCTCGGTTAGTCCTGTCAGCCCCAAACATGCCTCGGCGTCTTTTTGGTTTCAGAATCGGGACTGATCCGGGAGTGCGCTGCGGCTTGGTTACTCTTGGCACGAGGCCAACTTCTACGGACAATTCGACTAAGTGAGTCGCCATCGTAAGCGCGATCACGACGGGTGACAGTTCGCCCCTAGCAAGCACTTCCCGCCCTGGCCCCAAAAGCCCTTGACTACCTTCATGTAGTTATGACAAGTATCGGGAGGCGCTTACATTTTCCATTGGTTCTTGATCCATGAAGGAGGCCTACATTGAAGAACGAGGCGGCGACAAAGATGCCAAAGGACGATACATATGAACCCGTCGCGCTCTATGCCCGCGTGTCGAGCGACAGACAGGATGTTGACCTGTCCGTGGCGGCACAGTTGAGGGCCCTGCGGGACCATGCAGCGAAGAACGGCCAGATTGTCGTGCGTGAGTACATCGACGAGGCGGAGAGCGGTCGCATCGCGGATCGTCCCCAGTTCCGCAAGATGATTGATGCCGCCGCCGCGCCGGACGCGCCCTTCAGGGAGATCCTCGTCTGGAAGTTCTCGCGGTTCACCCGCAAGCGGGAGCACGCTGTCGCCTTCAAGTCCATGCTCCGCCGCAAGGGCGTCCGCGTCGTCTCCATCACGGAACACGCCGACGACACCCCCACCGGCAAACTCATGGAGGCCATCATCGAGAGTGTGGATGAGTTCTACTCGGAGAATCTTGCCCAGGAGGTCACTCGCGGTATGCGTGAGGCGGCGTCACGCGGATTCTGGGTGACATCCAGCTCTCCGTTCGGTTACCGAAGGGTCTACGCCCAGGACGGGGCGAAGAAGCGCCCACGCCTCGAGCTCGACCCGCCCGCCGATGCCACAGTGCGCCGCATCTTCGACATGGTGCTCAAGGGGCAGTCCCTCATGGACGTGGCCAAGACCCTTAACGCCGAGGGGGTTTCCACGTCAACCGGCAGCAAGTGGCGTATCACATCCGTCCACAAGATCCTCGTCAATGAGGCGTACACAGGAACCCTCGTCTGGGGCAAGGGCGCAAAGGACGGCACCCCACCGGTGCGTGTCGAGAACGCCTTCCCTAGCATCGTTACCCATCAGGAGTTTCACCGGGTTTGGCGTCTACTCAAGTCCCGTTCGCCCAAGACCATCCATCCGCGCCGTGTCGCAAGCCCCTACCTGCTCAGCGGGCTGGCCACATGCGCACTCTGTGGCAAGGCGCTCACCGCCGCAGAAGCCAAGAGCGGCAAGTACACCTACTACGTCTGCCAGTCCATCCTCAAGACGGGCCGCGGCTCCTGCGAGACGCCGCGCATCAATGCCAGGTCGTTCGAGGAGACCATCGTTCGCAATCTCCGCGAGAATGTCCTCACGGAGGGCAACATCCGAGGTCTCGTCAATGTCCTCGACGAAGAGATGGACGGCTTGGCGCACGAGCAACGCGGGCGGCTGGAGTCCACCGAAGTTGAGCTTGAGGATGTGAAGCGGCGACTGGCACGCATCTGGCACGTCATCGAGACCACGGACATGGAGATGGCCGATGCTGCAGAACGAGTCAGAGAACTCCGGGACCGCAAGGAAAAGCTTGAACAGGCCATCAATGAGGCGCATGCTGTGCTGGCTGAACGGAGGGTGTTGTTGGATCGGGCGGAGACCATCGCGGCATTCGCCGCAGACATGAGCGAGTTCCTGCGAACCAGCGACCTGACCGAAACACGCGCCTTCATTAGGTCGTTCGTCAAGGAGATTCAGATCAGGCCCGGCAAGGCGACAATTGTCTACACGATACCGATGCCGGAGGACAGCCCGATAGGTGATTCGGATACCACTGAACTCGCCCTAGCCGACGGTGTTCGCAGTACTATCCGAGGTGGTGGAGCTGAGGGGAGTCGAACCCCTGACCTCCGCATTGCGAACGCGGCGCTCTCCCAACTGAGCTACAGCCCCAAGAACGGTCATTCAATTGTACCGCAGGCGATGGGTACACTGGCGATACAACACATAAGAAAACGCCGCCCTGCGGGCGGCGTCCCTTTCAGTACTTGTTGTCTGAGCAGCTTACCCGCGGTATCCCCCGCCGCCACCGCCGGATCCACCGTCGCCGTCACCCTCAGCAGCCTCGGCGCTCGGCGCTTCATCGTCAGCGATTGGCTCCCACTTCACGAGCGTGACCTCGTCGGTCACGTCGTCAAAGACCGCTTGAACACGCTGCCCGACCGCGAGAGAGCCCGGATCCTCCATGAGCTGCTCCTTCGGCACGAGGACATTGCCCGTCATGCGCGCGCCCTCATCCAGCTGGATGGTGGCATGGACATAGGGGGCCTCCTCCGTAAATGACGGGATGGAGGACTGGTAGACGGTCGTGTACGAGTAGACACGGCCCTTGCCGCTGACCTTTGTCCAGATGAGCTTATCACCGGGGCAGAGGCCGTACGGGCAGACCTCGCGCGGGAAGAAGACGAACCTGTTGCAGTCCCCGCAGTACTGCACCCACAACTCATGCTTCTTCGTGCCCTCCCAGAACGGCCGTGACACGTCCGGGTTGAGCGTCGCTCGCGGCAACGGCTTGTTGTATTCGCTCGTCATGACTCTGCGTCCCCTCAGCGAATCCTCGCCTCGACGTTTCTCTTCTTGTCTCTAGAGTGTGTTCTCGGACCCGAGAACCAGCGTGCACATGCTGCTCGCTGTGCCGCCTCAACCATTCACCAGGCCGAGGTCATTGCGTTCTATCTGTCTAACGCCCGCCTTGCCCATAATCTGACGGGCCGCCTCGACCACGTGGCGGAATCCGCCTGCCAGCCCCGGCTGTCCGCCGGACAACTGGCCGCCGTCTGTATTGATCGGGAATGTCCCGTTGTAGGTGGTGTCCGTCTCGGCAAAGAACGGTCCAATCTCACCCTTCGGCACGATTCCTGCGTCTTCCAGGCACACGGCATGGAGGATCGTGTATCAATCGTAGAACTGGGCGAACTGGATATCGCGCGGCGTATAGCCCGACATGGCGAATGCGGTTGGCGCGGAGCGCGCAACCGGTGTAACCGTGATATCCGGCCGCTGCATCCCGCCGAAGTCGTCAAGCGCAGTCGCCCCGCCCAGCACGTAAACGGGCTTGGTCAGACTCGCCTTGGCCCGTTCTGCGGTCGTCACGATGACAGCCGCCGCGCCTGCGCACGGCATCACGCACTCAAGTAGTCGCAACGGGTAATTCACGTACCGGGAATTAAGAACGTCGTCGTGAGTAATCGGCTGTCCGTCAAAGACGGCGTTCTCATTGCCCTGGGCGTTGGCGCGCTCGTTGGCCGCCACATGAGCCAGTTGCTCCTGCGTGGTGCCGTACTTGGCCATGTGCCGCCCGTAGATCTGGGCATAGCCGGTGTTCGCGCCCGCGGCGGGACCGTAGGGGAAATCGAACTCGGCCCCGGGCCCCGGAAAGCCCTCGATACCACGTGGCAGGGCCGGGTTCCGCTCTTGGGCGATAACAACGAGCACATAGTTAGCGAGGCCGTTCATAACGGCCATGGAGGCAAGCGTGACTCCTGTGGCGCCGCTCGCGCCCATCATGGAGGAGCCGGTGCCGAAGCGGGGGCGGATGCCGAGATATTCAGCAGCGAAACCGGGGAAGGTGTCCCCCCCCTCCGTGACCAGGCCGTCAATATCGTCCTTTGAGATATGCGCGTCTTCCATGGCGAGTCGAGCGGCCTGCGCCATGAGGCCGCCAACGCTCATGCCGGGAATCGTCCGGCGCGTCGGGAGTTCGCCGATACCGATGATTGCGGCCTCTCCTCGGAAACTCACGTGCTTATCCTCCTGCTGATGTCGTTCCGCTCAGGCAGTCAGTTATACCTGGGGTCGTTTACCCATTCATTGCCTGCGGCTGTGTCTGCCCCCGGAACGGGCTCCTCTTCGACACGCCGCCATTTGATGATCGTCCACTCAGGAGTCACATCCTCGAATACCGCCTCCACGCGCTGATTCACCTTCAGTAGCGCGGGATCCTCGCGGTATTCCTCCGGTGAGACATCGGCCATGTTGCCGACCATTCGAACGCCCTCGTCCAATTCGATGAGGACCTGCGCCATGGGCATGTCCTCGCCGAACGTGGGGACCGCGGGCTGGAAGACCGTTGTATAGGAATGGATGCGACCCATGCCGCTGGCCTTCGCCCACACCAGATCATCCCCATGACCCCAGCATGTGGGGCACGCCTCGCGCGGATAGAAGATGTATTCGGCGCAGCGCTTGCAGTGTTGGAGCCAGAGCTCATGGCGCTTCGTTCCGGCCCAGAACGGCGCGCTCACTTCCGGATTGATATGGGGCCGTGGAACCGGCTTCCTGTATTCCTCTGTCATGGCTGCGTCATCCCCCCGCAGGTGCGGCTACGCTCTTCCGGTCTCTCTAGAGTGTGTTCTCGGACCCGAGAACCAGCGTGCACATCGTGCTCGCGGTGCCGCCTCAACCATTCACCAAGCCGAGGTCATTGCGGGCAATCTGCCGAACGCCCGCCTTCCCCATAATCTGGCGCGCGCCTTCAACAACGTGGCGGAATCCACCGGCAAGGCCCGGCTGGCCGCTGGAGAGCTGCCCGCCGTCCGTATTGATTGGAAAATCGCCGTTATAGCGCGTATTCGTCGATTCATAGAAGGGCCCAATCTCGCCCTTGGGCATCAATCCCGCGTCCTCCAGGCACACGGCCTGGAGAATGGTGTATCAATCGTAGAATTGGGCGAACTGCATGTCCCGCGGTGTATAGCCGGACATCGTGAACGCCGTGGGGGCGGATCGCGCGACGGGCGTCTCGGTCAGCTTGTCGCGCTGCCAACCCATGAGTGGGTCGGTGGCGACCCCTGCGCCGAGGACATAGACTGGCCGGTTTAGGCTGTGCTTGGCGCGCTCAGCGCTCGTCACAACCACTGCAGCTGCGCCTGCGCACGGCATCACGGTCTCAAGCAGCTTGATGGGATAGTTCACGTAGCGGGAGTTCATCACGTCTTCATGCGTGATGGGCTGCCCTTGGAAGACGGAGTTGGGGTTCTCCAATGTGTTGAACCGCTCATTGACGGCCATGTGGGCCATCTGCTCTTCAGTAGTGCCGTACTCTTCCATATGGCGGACGTACATCATGCCGTAGCCGGTGTTCGCGCCGGCGGACATGCCATACGGCTCTTCAATCTCCGACCTCATGCTTGGAGGTCCGCCTCCCGCAGCCGGGATGTTGGGGTTTCGAGCGGTGGCGATAACAACGAGGACGTAGTTGGCAAGGCCGTTCTGCACGGCCATGGATGCAAGCGTGACGCCGGTCGCGCCGCTGGCCCCCATCATGCTCGCGCCGCTCGCGAATCGGGGACGAATGCCCAGATACTCAGATGCAAACCCGGGGTAAACAAGGCCGCCCTCAGTCACGAGGCCATCCACGTCCTCAAAGCGAATGTGGGCATCGTGAATCGCAATGCGCCCCACATCACCCATCAGGCCAATCATTGAGCGGCCGGGCGTCGCACGTGTTGTCGGCAACTCGCCAATCCCGATGATCGCTGCTTCACCACGAAGACTCATACGTCCACCTCGTGGGGGCAATGCCCTTCTGCCCCGTCATTATGCGGATACGGTAACACCGTGCCGCGCAGCTTGGCAAGCACGTATACGGATTTGTTGGCGTATTTTTTCCCGCGTCGGAGAGAGCGGAAAGTCTAGTGTCCCCGGGCGGTTACTGTGATCAGTTCAAGCACTTCGCTGCTGGAAATCGAGCCGATGAATCTGTCAGTCTCTTCATCTTTAACGGGGAGCACTGTCAGGGAATTGTCGATCATCTGTTGAAGGGCATCCTCAATCAGTTCGTTCTCGCTGACGGATGGCGTGTTCTCGCGCAAGACCTGGCTCAGTGGCGTCTCATCCCAATCAGTGCGCGGCAGATAGCGCAGCATACTCAGCGACACAATGCCGGCCAGCTTCCCGTCATCGACAATCACGTAATCATGTTGCTCCGGCAGCAGCCAGTACTCCGCAAAGGCCTTCACCGTCATTGACTGCTCTGCGTAGTTCCGTGACCGATCCAGGATGTCCCCAACTTTGATGCCCTCCAGCGCGAACGGGACCATTGAAGGTGGTAAGTGAAGAGCGTCTGTAAACTCGCCGGTATCCTTGATTCTCCCCAGCGCGAAGCTGATGCCGAACGGCGAGAGGAGCATGTATCCAAGCATGACGACCACGAAGAGTGAGAACAGTGCTTCGTCGATGCCCCCCGTCTGGAACAGCAGGAGCAGCAGGGCGATCTCCGCCACACCCTTGGCCATCAGACCGGTGGAGATGGCGAACGGCTCTTGAAGCCGCACGATGTAGGTGCTCAGGAAGGCTCCGGCGAATTTCCCGGCCAGCGGTATGAGAACAAGCGCTGCGATGGTCGCGATGGGCAGATCGAGGAAAGCCATGCTCAAATGAAGCCCCGCAGAGGCAAAGAACAGCGGCACAAAGAACCCGTCGGCGGAGCTTCGAATGCCGGGCATGATATCCCGTCTAACTTGGTACGGCAGCATGGAGAGGGCCGCGCCAAAGAGCAGCGCCCCCAGCGACCCATGCAATCCGACTTCCTCCGCGCCCACAACCACCAGGAACAACCCGCCAAGCAACACCCCGAAGGACAACTGCGGCACGCGCAGGAAACGATGCAGCTGGACGATGATCCATGGAAGCGCCTTGGTGGAGAACAGCCACGTTAGGACGGTGAATCCAAGGATCTGCGCGATGATCGTGAACGCGCCCAGAGCGGTCAGGCCCTCTTCTTCTCCGCCCGCATAGAAGTGCTGGCTGATCGCAAATCCAACGACGAACAGCGCAATCAGCTCCGCGATGACCACTGCCGTGAATATCTGAACACCCACCGGCTCCTTTAAACGCCCCTCATCCACAAGCACTTTGGCGACCAGGCCCAGGCTGGAGAGTGAGAGTATCCCGGCGAGTCCCAGCGCATGCTCAAAGCTCAGGTTCAGACCCAGGTCGAACAGGAAATCCAACGTGACGCCCAGTGAAATGAGCAGGGAGATAGCCACCGACAACGACGCGGCAAGAAAGAGGCGGCCTCGAACGGATGCGATGAAGCCTCGGATATCCAGCTCTTCGATGCCGATAAGGAAGAAGAAGATGAAGATCCCGATGCTGAGGATGATGTCAATCTCTCGGCCCGCCTCCACGATTCCCAGCACCGGGCCAAGAATGACCCCGGTCGTGGCATAGGCGATGATGGCATTCAGGCCGAAGCGCTTGAAGACGCCCTCAAGGAGTTTGGCGCCGACAATCAGCAGGCCAAGAGACAAAAGGGCTTCGTGCAGTTCCATTCCATCCGCCCCCCGGCAAGACGGGACTCTGGGCTGCCCTCGGATACGGCGCGTACTTCCCTTAGCCCATGGTCACGTATCGCCAACCCGCGCTCATTCTAGCGCAGATTGCCCTGTCATTCCGAGCCGCCCCCTGTCATTCCGAGCGCAGCCGAGGAATCTAACCTTCGGAACCCTCTTGCTCCAGGCCGACCTGCCAGTTGATCCCGAACCGATCCGTGCACGACCCGAAGTAGTCGCCCCAGAACATATCCTGCAGCTCCATCGTCACCTCACCGCCCTCACAGAGCGCGGCAAACACCCGGTCCGCCTCATCACGAGAGGGCGGCCTGTAGCTGACGGAATAGTTGGAGCCGACGGTCAGCGGCGGCCCGAACCCGGGCGGCACGTCGCTTCCCATGAGAATGCCGTTCCCGATGGGCAGCGAGACGTGCATCACCTTATCGCCCCACCCCTCAGGAATAGGGTAGTCATCGTCCGGCGGCATATCATCGAACGCCATGATATTCGAGAACTCCCCGCCAAACACGGACCGATAAAACTCAAACGCCTCCCGACACTCCCCCTCCACAAAATTCAGATAGATAGACAAACTCGGCAACTCTTGCTGACTGGTCATGGTTGGTAGATCCTTTCCGTCAAACCGTCGCGTTGATGCGACTCCGCTCGTTACTCAGCCAATCTACCAGAGTCTCGGTTCCCTGTTTGAGTTCACACTCCCATAGGACGAAGACTCTCCACCCAAGTCCCTTGAGCGCACCCTGATTAGCAGCGTCACGCTCTATGTTTGAATCAAGTTTTTGGCGCCAGAATTCAACGTTTGACCCTGGCCGCCGCTGACCTTTACGGCACGAGTGCCCATGCCAGAAACAACCTTGTACCAACACAGCCGCTCGATACTTCTTTAGTACAAGGTCAGGAGCTCCGGGCAGCTTGCGGTCATTCAGGCGATATCTGAACCCGGCCTTCCAAACGGCATCACGAACCTGCCTCTCCGCCTTAGTGCCTCGATTCCGAACCTTGGCCATCATGGCCGAGCGTTCGGGCGGTGACAGAAAGTCCGGCATTGTGCCTAGTCGTCATCGTCGACTGATGCTCGATTGATGATCTTGGGGAAAGTGTCCGCAATGGACATCACGACGTTCGCAGCACCCTCAGCGCAAAGGCGGCGAATCTCGTCAATGTTTTCGCCAAGTTGTTCCTTTGCTCCGCCAGTATCCATTGCACTAAATGCATTCTCAAATCCCATCATGAAGACCAGCATGCCCAACCGAAACTGCGCGGCTTTCACTCTACGATTCGCAGAATCTCTCTCTGCTTCAATCACTCGACGGAAATGGACGTTGTCGTAGTTAATCAAATATAGACGTTCATCATCAGTCAGATCGCGAACCAATCCACCGTCGCGTTCTCCGAAATCAGCAGGCCATTCTTCGGATTCCTCATTGCCGATTGGCCTTCCGTCTGAAGTTAGCCAGATCGACTGGGGAAGCCCTCTTGTTACAGATTCGACAGCCCCATTTTCTTCCCCTGGCTTTGGCTTCGGCCTTGGACCTGGCCGATTCGGTAGACGCCTCTCAACTACACTGAGACGCAAATGGGCAGATTTTGCTTCAGCCATGCCATCGTCGTGAAGCCCTACCTGCACGTCAATGTTCTCTCCGGGCGCAATTGCTCCAGACTGAGCTTCAAAACTTACTGTCAGGACCCCGTTCCGAAGCCTGTGAGTATACGCAAACTTGTCGCCAATTGGCGGCAACAGGATCAATCTCCCCCTCAAATCAGGGCGCATAAAGTAGTCATTGACAACGTCTGTCCTAAACTGAACATCCCTCTTGCCATTGAAGGCAATCTCTGCGCCATTTTCTCTTACAGGTTTAGATACCACCTCTATGAAGGTAGGGCTTCGCACGCCCTCGAAGTCATCTGGAGGCGCGGGGCGGGGGCCGGGAGGTCCCGGTGAGACTATAGGGTCGCCACCCGGCAATAATGACGCGATACTTGGGTCAGCATCCACCAAGTCCTGGAGCAATTCCCTTTGGCTTTCATTGGAGACTCTATCCAGTTCCTCCCTGGCGATAGTGTCCTGTAGCCTCTTGAGTTCTGGAGATTCTCTAATTGTCTTGGCAACTTCATCTAGGTATAGTTCCCCGATCTTGGTAATGCGGACTGTCTCTCGGTCTCCTTTCCACACGTCGTTGCGCGCCGCCTCAGTTAAATTGCTTGCATCAACGACAATCACAACGCGGTCCTTTAGCACTGGTAGACGACATACAAACGACAAAAATGCGCGATTCTGTGTGAATTGAACTTGACCATTTACCGCATGAAAGACTCTTGCGTTGTTTCGCCTTGGCGTCAACCAGCCAGGCAGTTCACGCTTGAGTACGATTGCGGTCACAAAAATCTCGCCCAGCCGCGGATGTACGATAGTGCCTACGTGGAATGTGCGATCAGCAGCGGCCTGATCATTATCTTCGTCCGTATCCGCAACAGGCTCACTATGGCGTTGCAACAAAAGTGATTCCATTCCGTAGAATGGGCGTTCATCAATGCCTTCAGGGCGTCTTTCGGTTTTAGATACTCGATAGTCATAGAGACGGAAAGGTAGGACTGTGGAAACCAGGTTCTGATTTAGCGCCTCTCTAACTGTCCTAAAGTCAACTGCTGTCTCCATGTGATAGCTATAGAGTTTGACGATCGTCCCGGTTTCAAGAGCAATCTGGCTATCTTGTTCACCGGATTGCTTCTTCATTGGATAGATTTTGTCTCCCACGAAGGTAGGAATTTTTCCTTCGGGTGCGAAGTATTCCGCGACCGGCTCGCCGGTAGCAGGTCGCCTACGAATCAATGTCCAGCCCCAGTCACCGGAGCCATCATAGCGGCGTGAAATTATCAGCTTGTACCAGTGCTGCCCACAATAGGTCAGTACGCCTGACGATCCCATATTGTACCTACCCTGCACAAACGGGATGTCGGACTTATTGCCCTTGCTAAAGGAAAGGAAAGTGTTGTCAAAATCTTGGGCATGCTGACCTTCCCCATTGTCAATGAAGGTAAAGCAAACATGGTCCGAACGCCGCGTTCCTCCTGTGATGCCGATTACGAGGTTCTCGCGAGCATACTCACGCAGCACATCGGGTGAATCAGCTTCAGCAATGATGCCACTACGGACACCGCGGAGGCGAACAAGTTGTTTTACACCTTCAATTATGGACTGCGGCGCATCGGACGAGGCTGGATCAATACCTCTCTTTCGCGCCTCTTTCATTAGCATGGCATCCACCATGTTGGTACAAAGTTCGGCTAGAGCCTTGCTACCAGTTGCAGCTTGATTGGTAACAATATTGAAATTGTTCTCCCGGTCGTCAACTGGAGACCAAGCGGCATCTGACATCATATCCGGCGTGTCATTGATGATTGCCCTGACCTCGTCCTCGGACTCGGCCTGAAGCAGAGCAAAGCAAATCTCCTGGCTGTTCATGACGGGGCTCCTTGAGAGTGGATTCGTAACAGGTACTCCGCCATAAAACGTGACAGTTTGGGTGGCACGGCGTTGCCAATCATCTTGGCTATAGCGTCCATGCTTCTCCCATGAAACTCGTAGTCTTCGGGAAATGATTGCAGTGACGCGCCCTCACGTAGCGAAAGGCCCCGGGGTTGAGCCATGTCATAGTGTCCGAATCTCCCGTTGGACACACTGTGAAATCGTGTAGTGATAGTTGGTGCCGGCCGATCCGGGGCTAGCCTTGTATAGACGTCACCAAAACCCCTCTTTCCTTTTTCTTCGAGCCTGCGATGGCATGGCAACTGGAGGTCGATTGGTAAATCGAAGTTTGGTTGCCCAGGCCTCAGAGACATAAGGCGCTCCCTGTTTATAGGAGCAAGTCCTCTGCATTGGTGATTAGGTACAGATTCGTCGAATTGGCCAGCCTCTAGCCTAGGGAAAGTGCCCAGAGCTTCCCGAGCCGAGACCTCTACAGTCTCCTCATCTTGATCGGGCACGATTAGGTCGCTGGTAGCATCCCCCGCCTTTACCGCCAACAGAATAGAACGCTTTCTCTTTTGGGGCACTCCGAAGCGACTTGCACAAACATCGGAGTCACCTAGCACATAATCCATGCCGTGCAATTCATCTTGGAATCCTGCCCATAGCCCCGCATATTTCCCGCGCCTAATCCCTGCTACATTCTCCGACATAATCATGTCGGGACTGAACTCTCGGATGAATCGGATGGTCTGTGCCAAAAGATTCTCGTCACGCGTTCGGGAAGTCGCTCTAGCATCTGTGAGGTGATGTTGCACAAACTTTGTAAATGATTGACAGGGAGCGCAGATTGCAAAGAGTAGTGGTGTATCGGGAGACATTTCCCGGTACTTAGCAATGAGATTGCCTACTGCTTCGAAAGCCTCGTCCTGTTGGCCTTCAGGATAGTCGTCGGTCTGAAGAAACAAGTCAAAGGCTAAGTAGGCAGGCTGAACGCCGTCGAGAGTTTGATTGGTGTTGTTCTTCCGATAGGTATCTTCGCAATCAGGATCCTTATCAATACCCGCGATGACATAACCGCCTGCATCAAGCAGACCACGGGTTGTACCGCCTGCCCCGCAATAGAAATCAATGGCCAAGAAGGATGGGCGGAGAGGCGGTATATCCATGAGGGTAGCTTAGCACAGTTGAGCGTAATTCACTACACCGCCGCTGCTCCAACCGCCGCGCACTCCTCATCCTGCTCGCCCGTGCCACCGCCGACGCCGACTGCGCCGATAACCTCGCCGTCCTTCTCAATCGGCACCGCGCCCAGGCTGTAAATCATGTGGTCGCCCTCGCCCGCCTTGATGCCCTGGAAGATCGGAGCGTCGGCCCTGTCCTGGAAGAACCCGCTCGGACGACCGAACGCCGCCGATGCAATCGCTTTGCCTTGAGAGCCGTAGACCCCGGCCCAGATCGCCCCGTCCATCCGCGCGAACGCGACAAGCCGGCCTCCCGCGTCAACGACGGCGATGCTCATCTTCGTCCCCTGCTCGTCCGCCTTTGCAGCCGCCGCCGCGATGACTGTGTTTGCCTCATCCAACGTGATTGAGCGTGCCATTCCCTCTATCCCCTTTCAGATTGCTCTCTTGTCGATGCGCGCCGTCGCCTCACAGCAGATACGCGCGTGGATTCATGGTAGCGCACAACACCCCTGTCATTCTGAACGGAGCGCAGCGGAGTGAAGAATCTAAGGACTCGTGCCGCAGGAAAATCTACGCCAGCAGCCTCGCCGCCACGTTCCTCGCCTCGTCACGCGTGCCCACTATCTGGTCGGCGGGAACATGCCTCAGAACTTCAAGCGCATTGAGATTACGTTCCGGCATACCCGACAGCCCCATCACAATGCAATGCGTGTCCTGGATGATGGCGGTGTCCACAAGCTGTTCGACCACCAGGGCCGCGCTTTCGTCGATGTAGACCGTATCGGAAAAGTCCAGGATGACCACCTCATGCTCACGAATGTCCTCGCCGATGGTGTCAATGAGCTTGCCGGAGGATGCGATCGTGAACGTTCCCCGCAGGGCCACAAGTCCGACTCTGGCTGTAAAGTCGTCGAACTGTTCCTGATTGTCCTGTGTCCCGAAGAAAACCTGGTCCAGAATGGGGACGGAGATAATGCTGTCCAGCTCAAGACGCTCGAATTGCCGCGCGTTGGTCACTGCCGCGGCAATCATACCCACCGCAACAGCGGCAACCAGATCAACAAACACCGTCAGTATGAACGTGAGCAGCATGACCACCAGGTGCTCACGCTGCACGCGGAACATGCGGTTGACAAATCGCCAATCAATCGTATCGAGCGCGACCTTCACCAGGATCCCGGAGAGGACGGCGCTTGGAATTAACTCAACGTAATTGCCGAAACGCATCACGATAACCACAAGGATTGCGACGGCCAGCACGCCGGAAACAAGAGTCGAGCCGCCTGCGCGAATGTTGGCCACCGTGTTTGGTGTGGCGCCTGCGCCGGGCAAACCCCTGATGAAACCCGTGATAACGTTCCCGATGCCCTGCGCCAGGAGCTCCCTATTCGCATCATTGCGCGAGCGTGTCATGGAATCTGCGACGAGCGCCGTCAGCAAGGTGTCAACAGACCCAACGAGCGCGATGACCAGCGCGGGCTCAGTGGCCCGCACGATGAAACCGGGATCAAGGTGCGGCAACTGGAAGAGCGGGAGGTCAGTGGGAACAGCCCCAACGGATGGGGCGTCTTTCAGCCAGATGAGGCTTATTGCCGTTCCCACTGCCAGCGCGACCAGCGTCGGCGGCAAATGACCTTGGAATCTCTTGGGCCAGAGCAGGGCCGCTGCAAGCGTTATGACGGCTATCAGCAGGGCGCTGCTCTGGAACTCATTCATGAGTTGGGGCATGTCCCCAAGCGTGGCAAACAGTCCGCCAACGCCGACACGCCCGCCCATGAAGGGCTCCAGTTGCCCCACGATGATGATCACGCCCACACCCGTCATGAACCCCGATATGACGGAATACGGTGTGTACGTGACGAAACGTCCGATGCGCAGCAGGCCGAACATCATCTGAATCAGTCCGGCCATGATGACGATGGTGAAAGCCTCGGCGATGTTGTCCGCGTGCGCGGCGACGATCACGGCCATGGCCACCGTCATCGAGCCCGTCGGGCCGGATATCAGGGATCTCGTGCCGCCGAACACAGCGGCAAAGAAACCGACAGAAATGGCGCCGTAAATCCCGGCCGCCGGGCCCAGGCCCGCCGCGATACCAAACGCCAAGGCGACCGGCAGACCAACGACGGCTGCCGTAACGCCCCCGACAACATCTCCTCGGAGAGTTTGTAAGTTATAGTGCCGAACTGACCCCTGAAGACGTTGAAGCATAGACAGTCCGCGGCCACACCCCAGCAAAACGCAGGCACGAATACCTGGTGTTCTGTTCCCCAAGTCCCTGAGCAATCCTATACCCTTTTGCGCCGGACTGGCGACGCCCGTGAGTGGGCGGAAATATTGGATTGCGTGCTAGACTCGCGGCGTGCGATTGCTATTGACGAATGATGATGGAATACACGCGCCCGGCATTCTCGCGCTCGTGAAGTCGCTGCGAGGTCTGGGCGAAATCACCGTTGTTGCGCCGGATCGCGAGCAGAGCGGCATGGGCGCAAGCTTCACCCTGCACCGGCCCGTGCGGGTGCGTCGTCTGCGAACGCGCGGCGCGCGATACTACGCGGTGGACGGAACGCCGGGCGACGCGGTAATCGTTGCGCTCGGCCACATCATGGCGGAGGAGAAGCCTGATCTGGTCATCTCCGGCATCAACCACGGCACGAACCTGGGCGCGGACGTGTTCCTCTCCGGCACCGTGGGAGCGGCTTTGCACGCGCATATCCGCGGCATCCCGTCAATCGCCATCTCCATGCCGTTGCGGAAGCGATTGCGGTACCGGACGGCGGCCGCGGTGGCGCGCTCGCTGGCAGAGCAAATCCTGGCCGACACGGAAAGCTACGCGGGCCTCCTCTTTAATGTGACAGTGCCGAACTTAGGGCTGGACAAGCTGCAAGGCGTCGAGATCACGAACCTCGTCCCGCGCGCCGTCAACTTTGACGTGACGCACGGCAACGACGGACGGCGCGACTACTACTGGATCAGCGTGGAGAGGCAGACGCGCTCCCGCAGGGGCGTCGACATACAAGAAGGTACGGACGTGTGGGCTCTCAGGGAGAAAAAGGTGTCCATCACGCCGGTGCAGATGGACGCGACAGCCTATGGTGCAATCGAGAAGTTGGGCAACCTCCAGAAAGCCGTTTCGACCCTAACGCAAGAGGGCGTCCCCAATTGACGGAATAAGGACGCAAATGCTACTTTCCTACTTGTGAGACGGGATTAATCCCGTCGTTTTTTGCAAAACGGGTAGGAGGCTAACCGAGAACCATGGATGTTGCCGTCGCTTCGTCCCTTGGCGCCGGGCTTTTGGCGCTGATCTTTGCAGCCATCTTGATATACCGCGTGATGCAGGTGGATCAGGGCAACGAGACGATGCGACGCATCGCTGTCGCCATTCAGCAGGGCGCAATGGCCTTCCTGCGCCGCGAATATACCTACCTCGCCGCGTTCGTGGTCATCGTTGCCATCATCGTCGCGCTCCTTGTCGAGCCGCGCACCGCCGTGGCATACGTGCTTGGCGCAGTTGTCTCCGGCGCGACGGGCGTGTTGGGGATGTTGGTCGCCACGCAGGCGAACGTGCGCACAGCCGCTGCTGCCATCCAGGGTCTCAACCCCGCCCTCCGTGTCGCATTCTCAAGCGGCACCGTCATGGGTATGTCAGTCGTGGGGCTTGGACTGCTCGGCGTCGGCCTCATGTATGTGGTTTATTCCAACATCTATTCGGATATTGACGCCGCGGAAATCATGAAGTGGGTTGCCGGATTCAGCTTCGGCGCGTCATCCATCGCGCTCTTCGCCCGCGTGGGCGGCGGCATCTACACGAAGGCGGCGGACGTTGGCGCAGACCTCGTCGGCAAGGTTGAGCAGGGCATCCCGGAGGATGACCCCCGCAACCCCGCCACCATCGCGGACAACGTTGGTGACAACGTGGGCGACGTGGCCGGCATGGGCGCGGACCTCTTTGAGTCGTACGTCGGCTCCATCATCGCGGCGATGGCCGTGGCCGCGACCGCCTACGCCATCGCCGACTACGATGCGTCGGTCATGATTGTACCGATGGCCATCGCGGGCGCCGGCATCGCGCGCGGCGTCTGTGTGTTTT